>JAAFHJ010000206.1:0-6561 GCA_013298325.1 Myxococcales bacterium
TCGCCGGATCGGAGAACGCGCAACACGAGCAGGTGCCTGGGCGGGGATTGCGCGTCGGGTACGAGGCCGTAGACGGCGTGGACGTCGACGACCGGGACGAGGAGCGACCGATGGGCGACGAGGCCGAGGACCGCCGGCGGCGCTTCCGGGAGCGGAAAAAGCCAACGAGTACCAGTCTCTACCTCCGCGCGACGGACGCGTCCGTCCGAGACGGCGCGGAGTTCGATGCGGACGCGCAATACCTCGCGGGCGGCGCCGAGGGGGATCGTGAAGCCGAGATCGCCGACGGTGAACGCGACGACGCTCGTCATGGCTCCTCGCGACGCGTCGGGAAGGCGAGCGCCGCCGCCCCCAGCAAAAAGGCAGGCCCCCGCGAGGTGCGGACCAGCTCGGAGGCGCCGGGGACGGCGCGGAGTTCCCGGGAAACGCGCTCGACGCCGACGATGGCATCGACGCCAATCGCAAGCAATTCCTGCTCTTCCCGGCGGTGGCCCCGAGGCGCGCCGAGGCGTGGGTCGTCGCGGCGTTGGGCCACGTGGGCGAGAACAATCGCGCGGCGCTGGGGGGCGATCCAGGGGAGCTCGGGATGGAGGCGACGGAGGCCGAGACGGGCGCCGAGATCGATCAACGTCACCAGACGCCCCCGAAGCAGGAAGAGGCCGCGGATCGACGGATCGACGCGCGGAACGCGTGTGATTGTCGGCGGTTTGACGATCTCCGCCGCTTCGTCGAGGCGGAAGGCCCAGAGCTCCTCTTCGCCGCCGATTCCGCCCAAAAGCGTGCACAGGGCGACTTCGATCGGGGCCGTCATCAAAGGGGTCACAGGCGCTCCTCGAGGGCGAGGGGACTCGGGCGTGGGCGCGCTTCACGGACGAATTCATCAACGACTGCGCCAAGATCGACGACGAGGCCGATCCGATGATCGCCGAGGTCGGTCGCGCCGGCGAGCACACTTCGGGCGCTGCGTAGCGCCGCCGGGAGCGCCTTCACGACGATCCCCTGTTGGCCGTCGACGCCATCGACGACGATCCCGATGCGTTTCCCAGGAAAATTGGCGACGACGACGAAGCCGGGGCGTAGGCGCTCCCGCAAGGACGGCGTCCGCGCATCGCCGGCTTCAGGCGCATCAAAGAGCAGTGTGCCGAGAGGGGCGAGCGGGAGGGGGGCGTCCCGGTGGGGGAGTACTTCTTGGATTTCACGCCCGAATTCGCGCCCCGCTTCGCGCGCCAGCTCGCGCCCCATTTCCCGTACCGGGCTCCGGCGGACGGCGGCGACATCGAGGGGGAAGACCTCCTCCAAGTTCGCAAGCGGCAGGCAGAAGGTCGTGCCGTCGGCGACGACGACGAGCACCTGCAGGACCGCCAGGGTGATCGGCAGGGTGAGCGTGAATTTGCTGCCGATGTCCGGTTCGCTCTCGACCTCCACCGTCCCGCCGAGGGCGGCGATGTTCGTCTTGACGACGTCCATCCCGACGCCGCGCCCGGAGAGGGGGCCCGCCTCGGCGCGGGTGGTGAAGCCGGGGAGAAAGACCAGGGAAAACGCTTCATTCCGGCCGTAGGTGCGCCCCTCTTCGGGGCTGATGAGCCCGAGCCCGATCGCGCGCGCGACGAGCGCCTCCGGGTGCATGCCGGCGCCGTCGTCTTCGAGTTCGACGACGACCTGGTTCCCCTTCTGAAAGGCGTTGAGGGCGAGGGTGCCGACGACCGGCTTCTGGAGGCGCTCCCGGGTCGCCTTCGCTTCGATGCCGTGATCGACGGCGTTTCGCACGAGGTGGAGGAGCGGCTCGGTGAGCTCCTCGACGAGCAATTTGTCGAGTTCGGTCTCGGCGCCGGTCGCCACGAAGGTGACCTGCTTCTCGCTCTCGCGGGCGATCTGGCGGACGGCGCGGGTGAGCCGGTCGACGACCTGGGCGAGCGGCACCATGCGCGTGGCGAGAATTCCGCTGCGAATTCGGCCAATATGGCGTTCGAGGGAGCGCCGGAGCCGGGACAGTTCCCCCGCTTCCCGACGGGTGAGCGGGTTCTGGCGGAGCGAGCTTTCGAGGCGCGCGACGGCGAAGGGGAGGAGCCCGAGTTCGCCGACGACGTCGAGGAGGCCGTCGATGCGATCGATGGCGACGCGGACCGTCGCCACGCGTTCGAGGGCCTGTTCGTTGCGTTCCCCGGCGCTGCGCCCCTCGCGCCCTTCATCCGCCACCGCGAGGTGTTTGTCTCCGCCCGGCGAGACGCCCGCGCGCAGAACCCGTGTTTCGCCGGTTTCGGCGGCATCGTCGCGGTCCCGGTCGCGGTCGCGGCCGGCGTCTTCTGCGGGGGCGGCCGGCGGCGGGAGCGTCTCGTCGCGGCGGCGGACCTCTTCGAGGCGGGCGCCGAGCGGTTCGAGGGCGGCGGCGAGGAGATCGACAGGGGCCCGCGAGACGACGAGGATTTCGAGGTCGATCGACAGGAGATCGGCGCCATCCCCCGTCGGCAAATAGGTCACGATTTCGCCAAGATCGATGAGGCGCGTCTTGAGCTGTTCGATGCCGTCGTCGAGGGTCGCGAGGGCGAACCGCACCTCGGCGCGGAAGAGCCTCTGGCCGGAGGCGACGGCGAGGCGGAGGCGGTGCTCTTCGTACTCGGTGAGCACGGCGAGGATGTTCGGATCGAGGGCCCAGCTCTCGAGCTTCACGGCGCCGTCGTGATCGCTCTCCGCGCGCCCAAGGGCGTTTCGGCTGCGGGCGAGGGCGGCGAGCAGGGCGCGGACTTCCGGCTCCGGCTCCGGGAGCCCCGCCTCGATGGCGGCAAGGAGGACGCCGAAGGTTTCAATGCCGCGAAAGAGCAGGTCCATCGCTTCGCCATCGAGGGGCGTGCGACCGAGGCGGAGGTCCTGGAGGAGCTCTTCGTATTCGTGGGCGAGCGTCCCGAGGAGGCCCGGTCGGAAGAGGCCGGCGAGCCCCTTCAGCGTGTGGACCGCCCGAAAGACATCGCCGAGGAGGAGCGGGGAGGCATCGCCGCGGCTCCGCGCTTCGTCGAGGGCGAGGAGGGTGCGCGAGGCGGCGTCAACAATTTCCTGCGCTTCTGCAAGGAATTCGCTCTCAAGGAGGAGCCCCGGCGCAGACATGGCGGCCTCGGTCTCGCGGTCCGTCATGGCCGTTCTGTTCCGGGGCGCTTCGGGGCACTCATCGCTGGCGCACGCTACTCTGCCCGGAAGAAAAACCCCCAAATCCCGGCAATCCGCTTAGCGTACCTGGCGATGGGAACCGACACTGTCGACGAGATCCGCGCCACCGCCGCGATGCTCGTGATCGGCGACGAATTGCTGAGCGGCAAGATCGAAGACCGCAACGTCGCGCCGCTCGCGCGCCTCTTGCGCACCCGAGGGATCACGCTGGAACGCGTGGTGTTTCGCGGGGATGACCGCGCCGGGATCGCCGCCGACGTCCGCGCCCTCGCGGCGACGCACACCTGGGTCTTCACGAGTGGCGGCGTCGGACCGACCCACGACGACGTGACCATCGCCGCCGTCGCCGACGCGTTTGGCCGCGCCGTCGTGACCGCCCCCGCCATCGCCGAGCAGATCCGCGCCCACTACAAAGAGCGCGTGACCGAGGGGCACCTCCGCATGGCCCTCGCCCCGGAAGGGGCCGAATTGGTGACCGGCGGAGGCTCCCGTTGGCCGACGGTCCGCGTGGAAAATTGCTGGGTTCTGCCTGGCGTCCCCGAGGCGTTCCGCATGAAGCTCGAGGTGCTCTCCGAGGCGCTCCCGAGCTATGGCACCTTCGCCGCCGCCGCCGTCTACACGACCGTCGAGGAGCCGCTGCTCGTGACGCCCCTCGACGCGATCGTCGCCGCGTTCCCGGAGGTCGCCATCGGCTCGTACCCGAAGTGGTTCGACCCTCGCTACAAGACCAAGATCACCTTCGACGGCCGCGATCGTGAACGCGTCGACGCCGCCCGCGACGCCTTTGCGGCTCTCCTGCCGGAAGGCACCCTCGTCGACGACGACCCTCCGGCGTGACAACCGGGAGAACCGCTGGTTTCATCGCTCTCGATGGGGCACGACGAACACTTTCTTGAGCGACTCGACCGCGTTACCTACGACCAGACCGAGCTCGCGCTAGCCCTCTACCGGGACCATTTGGCGGTTCGCCACCTCCTCGACCGGGAGGCGATCCCGGCCGAGGCGCCTCGGGTCGCGATTTCCCTCGCCGACGCCGATCGTGGCCCCTTCGTCATCGTCGCCCGCGACGGCCACTTTGTGACCTGCCTCGGCGAAGGGATGTCGCCGGGCCCTTGGCCGATCCTGCCGAAAGCGGCCCTCGAAGGCTCCCTCGAATTCGCGGCGACTTCCCGCTACCGGACGCAGGTGGCTCGCGAAATCGCCCGCCCCGACGAGCGCGATGGCGGCCTGGTGAACCGGATTTTCAAGCGGAAGAACCTCCTCTCCCGCGAGGAAATTACCGGTATTTCTGCCTTCGCGCCCCTCTTCGTCGACATCGCCCTCACCGCCGGCCTCCGGTTCGCGGGCGCGCTCATGCTGCGCGCCTATCGCGGCGGGCGTGAGCTGTCCCGGGACACCGCCGACCTCTATGCGCGCTCCGTTTGGGCCGCCGCCTACGCCATGGAACTTGCCGGCACCGTCGACGCGCGCGCGGGGGTCGCCCGCGTGGCGCTTCCGCCCGACGTCACGCTCTCCCTGGCGACGACGATGTTCATCGATGCCCCCTTCGTCTACCGGGGCGCCTGGGCGGCGGCCCAGCTCGGCACCCGCCTCGTCGACGACTACGCCCGCACCCTCGGGGACCCCGGCAACCAGATTTCGCGCATCGACGCGACCCTCGCCCTGGTGGCGATCGGTCTCCGCCACCCGGAAGCGCTCCCCGAGATCTCGCGCCTCCTGCGCCGCCTCGCCGACGGCGACGGGGTCGTCGGCCGTTTCAGCCAGGCGCTCCTGAAACTTGCGGACGACGTCCTCGACAGACCCGACGCGATCCGCGGCTGGGCCGTCGCGCGAGGCCGGGAGGCCTACCTAGACGCGATCGCCGGGAAGCTTACGCCGAACGACGTCGGCTACGCGGAGCGCGTCGAAGACGTCCCCGAAGACCTCGCCATCACCGCCTTCCTCCATCTGTCGGCGAGCCATCTCAGCGCCGAGGGATTCCCGCACCTGGTTGCCGGCGCCGCCGTCGTCGCCCAGAGCACCGTCGAGCATTTTCACTACCCGGAAGCGATCCTGCGGAAGGTGCTCACCCCCTGGGGCGCCCCCGAGGTCTCCGCGCAACTCGCGCTCATCCGCGACGCCTTCGCCCCCCAGGTGCCGGTGCGAAACGACGCGAAGGTCTCCCGAAACGACCCCTGCCGCTGCGGAAGCGGCAAGAAAGCCAAGCGCTGCTGCCTGCCGTGAGGCCGGACTCGAGAACTACTTTCCCGCCGTCGTCACATCCATCACGAGCGCCGTGCGGAAGTGCATCGTCGTCTCCCCGCTCACCACGCGCATCTGCATGTTCACGTCGACGTGGGAGGTCGCCTCAAGCTCGGCCACGCGGGTGAGCCCTTGACGGGTCGTCCCGGTGCCGCGGCTCGAAAAATCGGTGATCGCGACCGACGCCGTCGGCAGCTTTGCCAGCGTCGCGACCGGGGAGGCGGCCACGGCACCGATCTGCTGATGCACAGTAATCGATGAGTTTTTGGTCGCTTCAAGGGTCGTCCGCGTCCGGCGGGCGAGGTCGAGACCGCCGCTCTTGACGCGGCTATCGACGATCCAAACGGCGCCGATGCCGACCGGCGCGTCCGGGAGCGGCGTGGCGAGATCGGAGCTGCTCGCCGCCGCATTCTCCATCGCCTCGCGGGCGGGCCCCTGGAGGGCTGGGTCGAGCTTTGTGACGACGTCGCTCACGCGCCCGGAGGCGGTGACCCGGTAGGAGACCTTGGAGCCGGCCATCCCGGCGAGCGCCTTTTCGACGGCCGCAATCTCCGCCGGCGTCCCGCTGCTCGCTTTGGCGGCGTCGTAGACGGCATCGACGTGGGCGGTGCCGTCGGCATCCACGGCGGTGATCGTCGTCGCAAACCCCATCGTGATCCGCGGCGTCTTCCGCGGCGCCGGCAACGGATCCTCGGTGGCGGCGTTCGCGTCGATCGCCATGCTCATCGCGAGGTCGGTCGTGAGCCCGATGTGGGCTTTGTCCCCTTTTTTGTAGACATAACGAAGCACCGTGCGCGGTTCCGCCCCCGGCGAGACGAGGCGCACCTGCGGCGGCGCACCCGCTGCCAGGAGCCGATCGGCGTAGCCCTCCGGCAGGATCCCATGCGGCGGCACCAAGAAGCCGTCCCGGTCGACGGCGACCTCGGAAACTCCACGCGGCAGCGCGGAAGCATCGGACGTAGGGGCCGGCGCATCGGTCGCCACGGAGACTGCCGGCGTAGGGGCGTGCGGTTCTTCCGCGCCTGCGACCGAAGCCGGTTTCGGCGCACCGCCACACGCGGCAAGGAACAGAAGCGTCACGACACCCGCGCGAAGGCTCAGCATGCCCCACGACTACGCAAGCCGAGGGGACGACACAACGGCCGTCGGCGGTGATCCGGC
>JAAFHJ010000206.1:6571-8018 GCA_013298325.1 Myxococcales bacterium
CTTGCGATCTCCGGGTGTTTTCCTCCGTCCCCCGCATCCCTGCTCGCCGTTTCCTCACCGCCTTCGGCGGTTCCGGGCGGACGAGCAGGTGCTCATGCCGAGCGGCGCCGGCGGACAACCGCGCTCAGGGCGAGGGCGAGGCCGATCCCGAGAGGCGCGAGATCGCCGACCGGGCTGCCCGAAGTCCCCCCGAAGGAGCAGCTTCCGCCTTCGAGGGTGCCGTCGTTCCCCGGCTCGCAGACGTGGGTGTCGACGCCGCAGAGGCCGCTTACGCAGCTCGTGCTGACCGTGCAGGCTTCGCCCGCTTCGAGGAGGCAGGTCGCCGAGCAGGCCCCCTTGCCGTTCGCCGTGCCGCGGTCGCAGGCTTCGCCGGGTTCGACGACGCTGTTTCCGCACTTCGCGCCGGCGACGCAAACCCCAGCGCCGCAGAGGCCGCTCGCGCAGAGGCCGCTCGTGGTGCAGGCGCCGCCGTCTTCGATTTTGCAGGTCGCCGTGCAGCCGTCGCCGCTCTTGGCGTTGCCGTCGTCGCAGCCTTCGCCGGCCTCGACGATGCCGTTTCCGCAGCCGTTCTTCGCCGCGCAGACGCCCGGCTTCCCCGCCTTGGTGTTGCAGACGCCGCTCGCGCAGCTCCCGTCGTAGGTCGCGCCGGCCGCGTCGTCGCTGCACGCGACACCGACGTCCCGTTTGCAGGTCGCCGAGCAGCCGTCGCTCTCCTTGGTGTTTCCGTCGTCGCAGCCTTCACCGGCTTCCAAGACGCTGTTTCCGCAGGCGTTTCGGCTCGCGCAGACGTTCCCGCCCGCTTCGTTGCAGATCCCGCTGGTGCAAGATCCGTCGCCGGTCAGGCCCGGTGCCGCGCTGTTGCAGCCGGCGCCGTCGTCGCGCTTGCAGGTCGCCGAACAGCCGTCGCTGTCCTTCGTGTTGCCGTCGTCGCAGCCTTCGCCCGCTTCGAGGACGCTGTTTCCACAGGTCCCGGCCGGCACGCAGAGCCCGTCGCCGCCGCCGGTGACGTTGCAGACGCCGCTCTCGCAGCTCGATCCCGCCTTCGCGGTGCAGCTCCGGCCGTTCTCGACCTTACACTGGGAGTTGCAGCCGTCGCCGGGGATGCCGTTGCCGTCGTCGCAGCCTTCGCCGGCTTCGAGCTTCCCGTTGCCGCAGGTGTTCGCCGCCCGGCAGACGCCGGGGGCGCCGCTGGCCAGGTTGCAGACGGCGCTCGCGCAGGAGCCGTCGCCGAGGACGCCCGGGTTCGTGCCGTTGCAGGGGCGACCGAGGTCGATCTTGCAGGTCGCCGAGCAGCCATCGCCGGGGATGCCGTTGCCGTCGTCGCAGCCTTCGCCGGCTTCGAGCTTGCCGTTGCCGCACGCGTTGGCCGCCGCGCAGACGCCAGCGCCGCCCGCCGCCTTGTTGCAGACGCCGCTCGTGCAGGAGCCGTCGCCGGTCACGCCAGCGC
>JAAFHJ010000207.1 GCA_013298325.1 Myxococcales bacterium
GGCGCCGAAGAGATCAAGAAACGTCGGCGCGAGGTCGATCGCTGACCGGCGAACATCGATGCGTCGCGCAGGAATTCCAGGCCCATGGACGACGAGCGGGATCCGGACGAGCGGCTCCCAGACTTCGAAGCCGTGGCGCGTTGAGCCGTGCTCGCCGAAGGCCTCGCCGTGGTCGGCGGTGATGAGGACAATCGTCTTTGAGCCCCAGGGCTGGGCATCGATAAAATCGACCAGTTTGCCGACATAAGTATCGGTAAACGTCACCTCGCCATCGTACTTGTCGCGCTGGCCTTTGCCGTAGGGCTCTACGCCGTCCTTCTTGTGGTCGTAGTAGACGTCGTGGGGATCCATGAAGTGATACCACGCGAAGAAGCGCCCCTTCTTGGAGGCGTCGGTGAGCTGGGTTTCCGCCAGAGCTTCGTGGCGCGGCGCCGTCACTTCCGTGTCTGTCGAGTTGTCCTTCTTCAGGTTCGGAATGAGCTCCCACTTCGTAAAACCCTGCTCCCAACCGGCGCTGCCGAAGTACCAATGGGCCTGGGTGGCGACGGTGGTGATGTTGGCTTTTTGAAGCAATTCCGGGAAGAAAAGGTTCTTGTCCGGGTAGGAGCTAAAGAAGTAGCCGCTGCGGAGGAGCTCGCTCGGGGGGCGCCCGCCGAGGAAGCCGCCGAGGCTCATGCTCGTGTACGAGGAGCTGGCGTAGAAATTCGTGTAGACCGCACTCTTCTTCGCGAGTTCGGTGAGCCGCGGCGCGATGGGGCGCCCGTAGGGGGGATTTTGCCAGGGCATGTCGGCGCGGAGGCTATCGATGCTGATGACGACGACGTTCACATCGGCAGGAATTCCGGCCGCTTGCGGCGTTGACGGCGCCGATCCTGCGGGTGCCGGTGCCGCGGGCGCTTGCGCCTGGACGTCGGGGGCGGCGGTCACCGCGGGGGCCGTCGATGCAGCCCCCTTGTCGCAAGCCAGGGCGAGCGACGCAAGCAGCGGCGCGGCGAGGAGGGTCAGCGAAGAGCGTCGGAAGACCTGGGCCATGACGGCCCGTTTACCGGGAAGCAGGTCGGAGGGCGAAAAATTGCGCCACTTCCCCGCACGCGGTCACCTCAACGATCAGGGAGGCGAACCATCCGCTCCCTGAGCGAGGACTGCGTGGCATCCAAGTCCGTCAACGCGGAGCCCCCCCGCCGACGGCTGGAAGGTCGCGTGGGGGCCCCCGCGCTCCGAAGCGAGCGTCGGTCGGACGTGGTCCGCGAAATAGGTGAGACCATTCTTCGTATTGACGATGACAATCCGCTCCGTTGCGAACGCGTTGATCATGCCGCGCATGACGACCGGCGGCGCCCCGTTTTCGCTCGGCATTTCTTGAGTTTCTTCTTGGAGTTCATTCATCGACAACGTCGCCTGAACCCACCCGGCACTGGTCGGAACCAGCTCGGAAACCGTTTCCGCAGTCCGCCCCCAAATGCTGAAAGAGGCGCCTAGTTCGATCGCCCGCGGCCGGCTTCCCACCGAAACGAGGAGAAATGTGCGCTCCGCAACCTCGTCGCGCGTTGTGCAAAGCGCGGGGAGAGGCGTTGCGTCGGTGACGGGCTTGGCGGAGCGGAGTTTGCAGCCCGCATGGACGGGGGCGAGCGCGGAGAGGCGCGACGCAGTTTCCATCCGGGCGTCGCTGACTTCTGTGGCCACCGCGTTCGCCTCAACGATGCACGACTTCCCTCCCAACGCGGAAAGCGCGCGGTCGGAGGGGTGCATCTCGTAGGAGGCCGCGTACGCCCCGCGCCCCGCGTCCGGGTTTGACGCGCGTGCGCTCGCAACAAGCCCGCGGACGAACCAGAGCTCGGCGCGTCGCTCGGCCGCCGACTCCTTGGCGAGCTCACTGCGAAGCGCTTCGTCGGCTTCCCGGTAGGAGCCACGTTTGTAGAGTTCGCACGCGCGCGGCGCAAACGCCGGCGGGCAGCGGTCGTGCTCCTGCTCGGGCGCCCCAGCGGCGACGGGGGTCGAAGGCGCTGGCGGCACGACGAGCGCGGAACCCGACGAAGGGCCTGACGGCGGCCGAGCGGCCCCGCACGCCAACGAACCGCAGGCAAAGAGCAAACCTGGGAAAAACGGGCGAAACATCGCCGCGGAATACACGGGTGTGGCGACGGCGACAATCCGACAAACGACGACGAGCGCCTGGAGACCTCGCGGTCCAGGCGCTCGCCCTCAAGTGACCGGGGTCACCCCTCGATGGTGATCGCGAGCTTCCGGCGGAGGGCGAAGTAGTCTTCGCCGATGCCGAAGAGGACGAGCTCCTTGAGGCGCTCCTTCGTGGTGACCGGGGAGTCGGCTTCCGTGGCGCGGATGCACTCGGAGGCGGTTTCGAGGTCGTGGGCGAGGAGGAAGCCGGCGCGGTCGGCGGAGAGGTCGATGCCGGCGACCCAACGCTTGAGGTCGAGGGCGGTGCCTTCCTTCAAGATCTTGGAGACCGTGGAGGCGAGCTGGTCCTTCTGGGCGGGGGCCATGTCCTTCTGGAGGGCGGTGACCGCCTCTTCAACCTGGGCCTGGATGTCGACGGCGACCGGGAAGTTCGGCACGCACAGCTTGATCGCCGCGAAGAGCCAGGCCTTGAGGCCGGTGCCGGTCGGGACGAGCTTCTGCACGTAGAAGCCGGGGCGGTAGTAGGTCAGGTGGCGGCCGGTGAGGTAGGCGAGCTGCTGGGTCGTCGCTTCGATGGTCGCAGCGGCGGCGCCGAAGAGGATCGCCGGCTCGGTGGCGTGGAGGAAGCCGAGACCGCCGGGATCGTTCGTGTTTTCGAGGACCGGCGGGGCGACCGCGAGCACGCCAGAGGCGTAGTAGAGGGTCTGCGCGAGCGGGTAGGCGCTCGCGGCGGTGTCGACCATGTGGCTCTGGTCGTAGCCCATCTCGGCGAGCGACTGGTTGCGCGTGCGGAGGATCGTCGGCTGGACGAGGGTGAAGACGCGCGTCACGAGCGGGTCGGCGTCGGGGTGCGTGAGGCGCGCCCAATCGTCGTCGGCAACGACCGCCTGGGCGGCCGCGGCGCTCTCCGCCTTGTGTTTCTTGTAGAAACGCTCTTCTTCGGGCTCGGCGAGGTTGAGGACGCCGAGCGCCTGGCAGAGGCACCAGGCCGGGTCGGCCTGCTTCGCTTCCGTGTAGAGGCGGCGGAGGAGCTTGTAGCTCTCGACGCGGTACGGGTTCGCTTCGAGGAGCTTCCCTTGCGATTTCACCGCCTTGTCGAGGTACTGGGCCGGGTCGCTTGCGTAGAGTTCGGCGAGCTTCTCGGCGCGGGCGGCGTCGTCGGGGTCGAAGGCCTGGGCCGCCTCGAAGGCGTCGATGGCCATCGCCGGCTCGTTCAGGAACTTGAGGTAGAGGTCGCCAACCTGGTCGAGGAGCTTGCGGATGCGGTCGCGATCGGCCGATTCCTGAGCAAGATCGAGCTGGTCGTTGAGGACGCGCTCGGCGGTCTCGTGGGCCTTCGTCTCCATGCAGAGGGTGACGAACTCGTCGGCGGCGCGGCTGTTCGTGCCGTCGAGTTCGAGGACCTTCTCGTAGTAGCCGGCGGCGCGCTTCTTGTCCTCGAGCTGGACGTTGGAGAGCGACGCGGCCGTGTGCATGTACTTGGCGCGCTGCTTCTTGTCGTCGACGCCGTCGGCGAGTTTCTCAATGACATCGACGAGCTTCGCCCAATCCTTCCCCTCCGAGTAGAGCTGCATGAGCTTCGTGAGGAGGCGGCGATCGGCCGGCTTTTCTTGGAGGGCGCGCGCGTAGGTCTTCTTGGCGAGCTCGGCGTCGGCGAGGCGCGTGAACTGGAAGTCGGCGAGGTCGAGGAGCGCTTCGAACTTTTCGGCGCCGTCGACCGCTTCGACGCGCTTCTTGCGGGCGTCGTGGGCCGGCTCGAGCTTGCCGAGCTCGTCGTAGAGCTTGCCAAGGGCACGAAGGACGCGGGCGTTCTTCGGGTCGAGTTCGGCCGCCTCCACGAGCGGCTTTTCGGCTTCGTCGAGGCGCTCCGAGCGGCGGGCGCTCTCGCCGAGGTGGTAGAGGGCGTCGACGCGCTCCGAGCCCTTCAACTTATCGGAATGCTTGGCGAACAGCTCCGCGTAGATCTCGTGAACGAGCTCGGGATCGCCGTGGTCAAAGAGCACGGTGGCGATGCGCGTGATCGCGTCGATGTCGGTCGGGGCGAACTCGCGGAGCGCCTTGAGGGCGACGGCGAGCTTCGGGTTCGTCGCCGTCGGCGGCGCGAGGCTCGGCGGCGGGGACGACTCGGAGATCGAGGGCATCGAGAAGATCGACATGCTCATCGGAGCCGCTTCCGCCTTCGGCTGGCTCTTGCCGTAGGCTTCTACGAAGCGGACGAGCATCGCCGTTCCGGCACCGTTTTCGAGGACTTGCGGGCGGTGGACGAGCCCCTCGTACCAGCGGGTCGCCTCCAGGAAACGGCCGGCGTCGAAGGCGAGGTCGCCGAGGACGAGGAGCGCTTCCGCGTTCGTCCCGTCGAGGTCGACGGCGCGCTTGGCGGAGGCTTCTGCCTTGAGGTCGTCCTTCAGGGCCGACTTGTAGAGCTTCGCGAGTTCGGCGTGGAGGCGCGCCTTGGCGAGCTCGCTCTCGGCGCCGGCGAGCTCGCGCTCGATAAGGCCCTGGATCGCTTGGGTTTCCCCGCGCTCGTAGTAGGCCTTCCGGAGGGCGACCGCGGCGTTGATGTCCTTCGGGTTTGCGTCGAGGGCGAGCTTGAAGCGCTCAATCGCACCGTCTTTGTCGCCGCGGGCTTCGAGGAGGCGGCCGGCGCGCATCCACTGGTCGGCCTTGGCCGTCGGCGACTCCGCCTTGGCGGCGAGCGCCTCGATGGCCGAGAGGGCGGCGTGGGCATCGCCAGTCACTTCGCGGAGATGGGCGAGCGCTTCGAGGGCGCCGGCGTGCTGGGGATCGCGGCTGAGGACCTGCTCAAAGGCCTTCATCGCGCGCTCCGGCGAGCCGACCTGGTCGGCCAGGGTGCGCGCCTTCGCCACGAGGAGATCGGTCGAGCGGGGCTCGTCGCCGAGGACGGCGAGGTGGCGGTCGTAGACGCCGATGACCTTCTCCCAGCGATCGAGGCGCCGGTAGTGGCGGGCGAGGCCGGTCAGCGCGGCGTCGTTGTTCGAGTCGAGGGCGAGGACCTCCTCAAGCGCTTCGGCGGCCTTCGCGTGGTCGAGGAACTCCTCGTCGTGGAGGGCGGCGATGCGCTCGAAAAGAGTAACCTTCTGGCGGGGGGTCGCCGCGGCGGCGATCTGGCGGTCGAGGGTCTCGAGGAGCTCGGTGAACTTCCCCTGGCGGTTGTAGATGCGGTCGAGCCCCTTCAGCGCCGAGGGGTGCTTCGGGTCGATGGCGAGGGCCGCCTCGAAGCGGCGGGTCGCTTCGTTGAGGTTGTTGAGGCTGTCTTCGTAGGCCTCGGCGACGCGGACGAGCGCGTCGGCTTTCGCGGCGCCGGAAACGTTCTCGAGACGACGTTCAAGGATCGCAACCAACGTCTCGAAATCGCCGGTCTTCTCGGCGATGCGCGCGAGGGCTTCGCCCGCCTTCTCGTGGCCCGGGTCCTCGGCGAGGACCGTCTGGTAGGTCGCCTTCGCCTTGGCGGCGTCGTTGAGCTTCCCTTCCAGGATTTCGGCCGCTTCGACGCGGAGATCGCGCCCCTTCGGCGAGGCGCCGGCGACGTCGGCCCGCTGGGTGAGCACCGTGTGGAGCTCGGGCCACTGCTGGGCGCGGCGGTAGATGGCGGTCATCGCTTCGGCGGCGATTTCATTGGAGGGTTCGCTGGCGAGGACCCCCTGGTAGGCCATGAGCGCCATGTCGGCGCGGCCGAGCTTCTGCTCGTAGAAACGGCCGGCGACACCGAGCAGTGCGACGCGGTCGGCGCCCGCGATTTCCGGGTTCTTGACCGCTTCGGTGATCGAACCGAGCGTCTCCTGCCAGGCGTCGGCCTTGGTGCCGGCGAGCTTCTCGATTTCATCGGCGTATTTGCCGATGTGGGGTGCCTCGCAGAGGGCCTGCGTGTAGGCGACGAGCGCCTGGTCGGCGTCGTCGAGCTCGTGGGCGAAGAGGCGGCCGACTTCGGCCATGATCCGGGCGCGGTCTTCGCCGGGGGCGGCGATGCCGGAGCGCTCAAGAAGAATCTCAACAACCTCGTCGAACTTGCCGAGTTGCTTCTTGATTTCTTCGAGGGAGTTGGCGGCGACGTCGTCGGTCGGGTCGAGCGCGACGATGGCGGCGTAGATCGCCTCGGCCTTCTCCTTGTTCTTGCCACGGCCGGCGTAGATGCGGCCGGCGCGGTAGAGGAGCCCCTTTTTGTGGTCGCTTCGGGCCGCTTCGTCGTCCCCTTCCACCTTTTCGGCGGCGGCGGCGAAGGCGTCGGCGATGGTGGCCGGGTCGCCCCCTTGCGTGACGGCGTTCTCGAGGGCGAGGGCGGCGTCGCTGTCGGTCGGGGCGGCGAGGAGCGCGTCGACGAGCTCGGTGACCTTCTCGGCAGAGAGCGCCTGACCGGTGGCGGCCATACGGCCGGCGACGAGCGCCTCCAGCCCTTCGAGGACGGCGGCGGCATCCTTCGGACGGGCGGCCGGATCCTTCGCGAGGAGCTCGAGGACGAAGGCGTCGATGTCGGCGGAGAGGAAGCCGCGGGGGGCCTTCGTCGAGGGGGCCTCGGGCGCCTTCGAGAGGTGGGCGGCGACGATGTCGGCCAGCGAAGTCCCTTCAAAAACCGGCTTGCCGGTGAGGAGCTCGTAGAGCATGCAGCCGAGCGCGTAGACGTCGGCGCGGGTCCCTTCCGTCTTCGCGCCGCGGACGTCACGGATGACTTCCGGCGCAAACGCACGGGTGAGGCCGAAGCGGGCGGCGCGGAGCTTGTCGCCGCCGAAATCGATGAGGGTCACCTTCCCGCCGACGCCGACGAGCACGTGATCAAGGCGGAGGTCGCCGTGAACAAGGTGGGCGCCGTGAAGGGCGGCGACCGGCTCGACGATCTTGCGGAAGAGCCCGTGGGCCTGGGCAAAATGCTGGGGGCCGGTGCGGAGGACCTTCGCCGCGAGCGACTCCCCTTCGACGTGCCCGTAGGCGACGTAAGCAACATCGCCGACTTCCCCGGCGACCAGGTCTTCCGGGAGCCCTTCCGCGGCGCCGATGGCGGCGACGAGGCGGTTCGCCGTGAGGAAGCGGTGGACGGCGCGACGATCGGCGGCGACGGCGCGCTTGAGGACGCGGAGCGTGTACGCCTTTCCGTCCTTTTGCGCCTGCGCCACGAAGGCGAATTCGCTCTCGCCGAGGAGGCGCTTGACCTCGAAATCCCCAATCTTTCGGCCCGGCTCCAGGTGCTCTTTGCCGAGGCCCTGCATCGCCTCGAAGACGCGCGGGTCGATCGACTTCTTCGCAAACGCCATCACGTCGACGAGCGCCTCCACGCGATCGCTCGCGAAGCAGCTCTCGGCGAGGGCGCGGGCGAAGGTCGCTTTCGCCCCTTCCCCGCCGACCGCTTTCGGGTCGAGCCCGAGGAGGGACGCGCTGAGGCTCGTGAGCTCTTCGAGCGAGTAGTGGCGTTCGAGCTCACCGCGGAGAATGTCGATCGTGGGGTTCATGGGACTCCTGAGAAACAGCCGAAGCACCGAGCGTGCTCGGCGCGAAGTTCGGCCGCGGGCCGGAAGGCAGCGCCGGGGGCGCGCGAACGAACCCGCTTGCTTACCGAAATTCCATCGGCGCGAAAAGGACGATTCCTCGGACAAGCGGCGGTCGCCGACCGAAGAAAATTGAGGAGCTACGTAAGCAAACGTCAAGACGCACTGCGCCATGGAACGGCTAGGTGCGTAAGTCTCCGCACTTCAACCTGCTCGAACACGACACCCGATGTCGCAATACGCAGTTTCAAGTGCTCAAAACGACCCCGCACGTCGGTTTCCGCAGTTTCAAGTGCTCAAAACGACCCGGCACGTCGGTTTCCGCAGTTTCAAGTGCTCGATCACGACACCCGATGTCGCAATACGCAGTTTCAAGTGCTCAA
>JAAFHJ010000208.1 GCA_013298325.1 Myxococcales bacterium
CGTTCACAATCTCGGTCCTTTTCCACGGCATCCCTGCCGCAAAGCAGACCTGTAACCAGAGCACCCGGTTTTGAGTGTAATCGGAGGACCCGGGCCTTTTTGTAATCAGAGCGCCCGGTCTGCACCCCGTGCCCAAAGTCGGTTTTGAACCCGTTGACGGCCGTAAACCGTGCCCAAAGTCGGTTTTGAACCCGTTGACGGCCGTAAACCGTGCCCAAAGTCGGTTTTGAGCCCGTTGACGGCCGTAAACCCTGCCCAAAGTCGGTTTTGCGCCCGTTGACGGCCGTAAACGGTGCTCTCGGGCGGGCGGGCGACGGTTTCCGGGCATTGAGCTACGGCTTGCGCCGAAATTCGAACAGCGTGAGCAACGGCGTCTCGAAGAGATCCCAATCATTCTCCACGAGCTTGAACGCGGCGGCAACGATCGGAAACCGTCGCCCCTCGGAGACGAGGATATGAAGGTCGCGCCGGCGGAAACCGGTCCCGAGGATGCCCGCGACCTGCTCCGCCTCCTCGGGCGTCGGCCGTGCAAACGCAAGCCCCCGGAAGGCACGCGGGACGGCGAGATATTCCACGCCCACGCCAACAAGATCGACGTTCGTCACCCGCTCCGGCTCCTTGCCAAACGCAGGGGATTTCGGGCTCCGAATAAGCATTTCGCTGTGGCTAACTTGGTACTGCCAAAGCTGAAAACGGCGGTTCGCGTACTCGGGAGGGATGTGGATCATTGCGCAGTTCATTCGGCCGCCCAGTCGTCATAGCCGGCGTCAATGAGCTTTTTCCGAACAGACTCGTCAACATCGGACGCGCCGTTGGCAATGCGACCTCCAACCAAGTAAACATCGTTTAGGACGGTCCTCTCTCGTCCCATGAACGCGGAAACAAGATCCGCAAGATTCCTGTCGCTCATGTGTGGATAGAGCATCGTGAGAACAGGAAGATATTCGTCGTCGCGAATCCCGTCGGGAAACGCACGCGCGAGCAGTTCGAAAGAGGTTTTGAGATAGCTGGGGACGCTGCTGGCGGACATATCCATGAAACCTCAAGATCAATCACGCAAGAGATAAAGGCACCGATGCTCTGCCCCCAAAACGCACCTGGCAGGCGTCGAGGTACGCTTTCCAGTCTTTGAACCGGCGTTCCTCATTGAGCCGCGGCCCGAGATCGGGCCCCTCCCTCGGCATGTAACCGACGAATACACCTACTTCTTCGGGGTACCCGAGCTCGGCGTAGGCGAGATCGACCGCTGGCCACGGATCCCCGTGTCCGCGATGCTCGTAGATCCAGGCGAGCACCAGAAATGCCCACGTACGTTGAAGGGCATCGGGCTCGGCCGCCGGCTCCAAGGCGGCAAGTGCAGCGACGAGTGCTCGGTTTGTTTCGTCCCCGCGGAGCCCCGCCAGGGCAATAAGAAGAGGATGCGGATCCGGGTGGGCGGCGACGCGATCGGCGGCAAGCAGGGGCGGCGCCGATGGATGGATCCACCTATGCTCAAGGCCGACAAGAACCTCCCGCCAGGAGAGTGAAACTCTCAAAACAACAAAGGAATAGGGGATGGCTAGCGCGATCATGCTCCCCCGAACGGCGGCCGGATCCCTGCTGCGAGAAGGGCTTTCTGGTACGCCATCGACCGCATCGGCGGGCACTGCAGAACCGCCTCTTGAAACGCGACAGGTGGCGCATATTCGTGAGCGTCCACGTAGTGGGCAATCAGGCTCGGGGCCACGTAGGCGCCGCGTGTGGCGGCGTGAGGAACAAATAGATTGTTCGCCCCCATCCTCACGGTACTCCCTCGAAAATAGAGTGCACCGGGGCCGTCGGTGAAGCGACAAAACGGGCACCGACTCCGCCCCGCGCAGGCAGCCGGTTGCCAGGGATCGACGAGGAGTTCCACCAAGGCGGCGAAGAACGCTTCGGAGACCGGACCGCGAACGTAATCGTGGTCCGCATCGAGCCATCCAACGCCGCTCAAGAGCCAGTCCGAGCGATCAAGAAACGCAAGCGGCTCTAAATCTTTGCAATAGACCATTGAAGTACCAGTCGCGCCGCTGGCAGCACCCTACTCCCAGTATTCCCGCATCAATTCAGTCATCCACGCCGGTTGATCGACGTCTCCGCGGGGGCCAAACTCGCGGACCCACGGCTTGAGATCGAGGACGGGGGTTCCGTCGATGGCGTCGAGGCCGATCACGTGAAGTTCGAGGCCGTCGACACGCACAATGCGGCAAATCGTCGTCCCGAGGCGGTTCGGCCGGTTCTTTCCCCGTTGGGCGAAAATGCCGATCCTCGGCCATTCGGCGTTCCCCCGCGGGTGGCGGGCTCCGGTCTCAATCGCGCTCGCGGCGACGCGATCAAACAGGAAAACAACCTCTACGTGGGAGAAGCTCGCAAGGCCGAGGAGCGCGTCTGGCGTGAATTGGGTGGCGTCGAGCGCGATCGAAGAGACGACCGAATCCCAGTGATCGTCCTCGGGGAGCGCGCGCGTCGATCGCACGTGCCCGATGGGGTGCACGGCAAATGCGGACACCCCACTCACTCGCAGTGGGCCGACCACTTGATGGCGTTCAAGTAGAGGCGGAGGAGCTTCGGATCGGCGGTGATGCGGTCGGCCCCTTGGAACGGATCAATTGTGAAATTCACCCGGCGCCCCTCGGCAGCGACCGACTCGCGCACGGCGACGATGGGACGGCTGTACACGTTCTGTTCGGTGGCAACGACGGTGCTGCCGGCGACCGGCGGTTGCGCCGGCATGTAGTAGGGGCTCGCCGTCATCGAAAACGGAAAGACGATCCCATTCAAGAGCGGGTGATTCGGCGTTGTTGCGGCAACGGTGAGGTTTACATTGCCCACTTCCGTGTACCGCGCGTTGAAAAGATAGAGGTTCCGAAGGGCGATATCGGTGTTGAAGACCTGCGTACGGTAGTGAGCCCAGCCGTTAACCACAAAGCCGCTTCCGGCGGCGGCCGCGGCGAGGATCGATTGCTGCCCCGCGTCGGGCATCGTCGCGTTGTTGGGGTTCAGGAAGGCGACCGTCGTCCCGAATCCGGCCGCATCGGGCTGCCCGGCATAGCTCACGAAGTTAGGGACCGCGGTAACGGTAAACCCATCGGCCTGCACGGCAGCGTTGAAGGCCGCTTCAAAGGCGGTACCTGCACCGAGGAGCAGCGCCGTCGGGTTGCAGCGGCAGTCGACTTCCACGTTGTCTACAGAGGCGGCCGCGATCGTGCCGGTGCCGTTGCGGACGACACAGCGAAGTGCTCCACCAGGCTGTGTTTTTACCGTCACCGCGTAGGGCTTACCCGCGTCGATGGGGCGATTGAATTTGAACTTCGGAAACCCGACCGATGCTGCCGTCAACGGCAACTCATCGGTGCCATTCGCAAGGGTTACCGTCTGCCCGGCGGGGAGGCCCAGAATCGTCCCTCCGACCGCATAACCGCAGGTCACAGCGACGTTTGTCACAGGTCCTGCGATCGTCCCGGTACCGTTCTCTACGCCGCAGGCCTTCCCCGCAGGTGCCGTCTTCACGGCAACGGTGTACGGAGCGCCGAAAGCAACCGGTGCCGCAAAAGCCCAGTTCGGGTAGCCACCAACACCGGGCGTCAGCGCGAGATCATTGGCGCCATTGAGGGTGATCACCGCAACGGTGCCATTTTCGATGCCGCTCGCCGTTCCGCTTACGGGTGCAGCGCTCTGTGCACACGTAATATCTACGTCGGCAATGTTGCGATCACGGATCGTCCCGTTGCCATTCGTTACCGTGCAAACCTGGTCGGGTCCCGTCGGCTGGTTGGCAACTTTGACCTCATAAACGGTCCCAGTCACTAGCTTTTTCGCGAAGGCGAACGTGACCGGACTCGTCCCCGTCCCCGCAGAAACGAACACCGGATCGGCGCCGTTCAATTGAACGACGAGCCCCTTTCCGGTGAGTCCCCGCACCGTGCCGCTGATCCCGTAGGTGAGGTCGATCGGCCCCGGCGTCGGGCTGTCGGAGCCGCCGCACGCGCTGGCGAGGGCGGCGAAGGTGGTGAGGGCGACGGCGAAAGGGGCGATCCGGAGGCGCATGGCGAGGCAGGCTAGCATGAAGCCCGCTGACCGTTTGGAGCGCTTCGCGCGTTACTGGGGCAGTCGATAGGTGGCGATGACCGGCGCGTGATCGCTGACCGTCTTGCCGCGCGGAACCGAATAAGAGCTTGAATCCCGGGCCGCGGAGAAAGCCGGGCTCGACCATTGATCGTCGTAGATGCGGGGCGTCCCGTAGTTCACGGTCCACGCTTCTCCGCTCGGCATCTCCGTCATCACATCGGTGAAGGCGGGCGTCCCCTTCTGGATCGCATCGATGGTCGCCGAATTCGGAAAATCGTTAAAGTCACCGAGGATCATCAACGGCAATTCCGAGTTCTTTGCCAAAAGTTGATCGGCAATGGCACGCGTGCGAGCCGCCTCCGCGTAGCGCTTGTCGTCCTCGTCGAGGCCCCCAGAGGCGATCTGCGAGCGGAGGTGGACGCCAAGAAGGACGACCTCCTTCCCCGCGACGTCGACGTGGGCCTCCACGCAGTCACGCGCAAACCTGTAATTTCTCCCAGTTTTTCCGTCAAACTTATCGGCGGCATGGGTCACGACCGACGTCAGGGGGCGGACGGAGAGGATGCCGATGTCGATGCCACGCGGGTCGTTCCCCGGCTTGAGGAAAAGGTGGGTGTACTTCCCATTCAATTCCTGTTGAGCGGCGAGGTCTTTGAGGGCCGCCTCGTTCTCTACCTCTTGAAGAACGACGATGTCGGCGTTCGCGTCGCGAATCACCTGCGCAATCGCCGTGAGTTTCACCTGGTAGGCGGCGGCCGTCGGCGTGTATTTCGCCTCGTCGAGGCCGTCGGGACTGTCGATCTTGTCGTTGTAAAAGTTTTCGACGTTCCAATTCATGATTCGAAGAGAAACGGGCGCTACGGCTGCGTCCTCTTCAATGATCGTTCCGGCGTCTTTTTTTGGAGTCTCCGCTGTGTCGCCTCCGCAGGCGGCGAGGGCGACGAAGGCGATAGAAGCGAGGGACGCACGCAAAGCAGACCGGCGAAGACGCATAAGTTCGCGCACTCTGTCCTGTTCGGGGGGGCTGCGCAAGCGGCCTCGGCGCGCAGTACCGTCGCTACGGCCCCCAGAAAAAGAATTCATGCCGGAGCGTCTTCCCGTCGTGGGCGACGAGGAGCCGGATCTGTTCCCCGTCCTCCTCGAGCTTCGGCTCCGGGAAGGCTTCGCAGGGATAAAACGCTGCTTTTTCAAAGCCGTTCTTGCCGACCCAAAACAGGTGGTAGCCCCCCTCACCGAGGCCGTGAAAGAGCGCCATCCGCCCTTCGCCGACGACGTTCAAATGAAGGAACTTGAAGCCGTACCCCTCGAAACGCTCGGGGCTCGGGAAGTCGGCGCCGAGATCTTTCAGTTCAGGAAGGTGGGCCTTCAAATGCTTGTACATAAGGTCGTAGCGGACCTTGGCAAGCTTCGGCAAACGCCGATCCGTCGGCAACCAAACCGGGAGGCTCGCCCCATCAAAGACGGCATTCTCCACGTATTGGCGGTAGCGATCGCCGAGCGTTGCGAGGGGGGTCGCCCCCGCCGCGTCGAGGAAGGCTTCGTCGCCCAGGGAGCGAATCCACCAAGAAAACGGGGAAAGTTCCGCTTCACCCGCCTTCGAAACAAGAAACACGAGCGACTCCCACAGGGGGCGCCGGAGGCGTACTTCCGTCTTCGAGTGGTTCTTCGCAATGCAGACAAGCACGTAAGAGGCGCCGTGGATCACGAGATTGAAGAGCGCGTTCTCCGCAGTCCCGATTTCACCTTGGGCGAGGAGCCGATCCCGCGTCTCGCGGGTCAGCGCGGCGCCGATGCGGTGCACGCTCGCATCGGAAAAGTCGAGGGCAAGGTCGCCGACGTCTTTGCCGAGAAAGGAGGGCGCGAGGGCGGCAAAGCGCTCGGCGGCATCTTCGAGGTGGGCGAGGAGGGCCGGGTTCTTCGCCGGGTTGGCGTCCTCACGGCGGACGCGCGCCAAATCACCACGTAAATCGGGCGGATAGAGCGGGAGGAACACACGTTCGAAGAGGGCCTCGGCCGAGAGCGACATGACGCGGTGCCTACTACGCGACGCGCCAGGATGCCTCGTCGTTTCCTCCCCTTCCCTTTCTGGCGCCTCCTGCGGCTATGGTGCGCGCGTGAAGATCCCTGCCGCGCTCCTACTCGCCGCCGCGTTACTTGCCTGCGGAGCGCCGCCGAAGACGGCCCACGAGGAGAAGCTCCCCGACCCGCTCCCGGTCGCCCCCGCGACCGCCTTCGTCGATCACGCGCTCACCGTCGGCACCGCCAAGCGCCACTACGAACTGCTGTTGCCCGCTTCAACGGGGCCCACTTCGGCGGGCGCGGAAGCGAAGGCGCCGCTGGTCATTATTCTCCACGGATACACGTCGAACGGCGAGCGGCAAGATGGCGTTTTCGGCTTCTCGGCCAACGCCGACAAACACGGATTTGCCGTGGCGCGCGCCGAAGGGACCGTCGATACCGACAATCACCCCTTCTGGGACGCATCGCTGGCCTGCTGCGACTGGAAAGGGGCCCACCCGGACGACGTCGGCTACCTCGACGCCCTCATCGACGACGCCGTCGCCACCGGCAAAATCGATGCATCCCGCATCTATCTCCTCGGCCACTCCAACGGCGCCTTCATGGCCTACCGCTACGGCTGCACCGGCCACCGCCCGATCGCCGGCCTCGCGGCCCTCGCCGGCCTCCCCGAGCTCGATCCTGCCGTCTGCAAGCCGATGAAGCCGTTCTCCGTGTTCCACCTCCACGGCGAGCAAGACTGGGGAATTCCTGCGAAAGGGGGCGTTCTCGACCCGGCCCGCCCCGGCTTCCCGAGCGCCGACGAAACCCTCGCCCGCTTCGCAAAACACGCCCATTGCACGGGGCCGATCGTCGCCGACCGGGGGCACGCCGACAACGAGCGCGAAGTCCCCGGCGCCGAAACCCGCGGCGTCCAGGCGACCGGCTGCCCGACCGGCCTCGCGGTGCGCGGCTGGTTCTTCGCGAAGATGGGGCACGACCCCGCCTTCCGGAGCTCGATGACCGATGCGCTCTACACCTTCTTTGAGCGGGCCCTTCCGTTCACGAACGCCAGCGAAATTGCTGGGAGCGGCGTCGCGAGGGACGGCGGGCCCACTTCCAAAGGCGCCCTTCCCCAATAAAAAACGCACCCCAGCCCGGTACTTTCCGGATTGAGGTGCGCGTGGGCGAGGCAGAATCAGGGCTTGAGTGTAACCTGCTGGACGCCGTAGTAGCCGCTCGCGAGGAACAATTGATTCCCCTCGCGGGCGACGTTCTCCGTCCACCAGCCGTGGGTGCGGACGAACTGCTCAAACTGGGGGGCCGCGGTGCCGAGCCGGTAGACGTCGACCCCTTCGCTGCCCCAGCCGGAGGTGACGAGGGCGCGGTCCCCGGTCACATCGAGGAGCCAGCCCCAACCGTTCTTCGCCGAGGCGGCACGATCGACGGGGTGGCGCGGATCGCTGAGGTCGATGTCGTGGAGCTGGACGGTCGGTCCATCATTTGGTGTATTTTGCATCCAGTTGTACTGCTGGACCGTCGTGAAGGCGTGGTTCCCCTTGACGAAGACGCGCCCCGTGTAGCCGGCGAGCTCGGTCTTGCTCTGGAGGACGGCGCGGTTTCCGACGAGGCGAGCCACGTCGAAGTCTTCGATTTGGTTACCGTTGTTCCAACGGTAGTCGACGAAGTAGAGTTCGTTCGGGTCGGTCTGGGAGGCGCCGACGAGCACACCGGGGACGTTCACCTTCGCCTTCACCTGGGGGGCGGCGAGATTGGTCAGGTCGATGCGATCGAGGTAGTAGCGGACGCGGTACTGGGTGTTGTTCGGATCGCGGGGGTCGGGGCGCTGGATCCACTCGTAGTGGGTCGTCATCAGCTCGTTGCCGACGACGCGGAGGTTGCCCCACCAGCCGTCGAGGTCGGTGTT
>JAAFHJ010000209.1 GCA_013298325.1 Myxococcales bacterium
TGGGCGCCCGCACGCCGCTCATCGCGGGGGCCGAGCATGCGGTTCCGAGCGAGCTCGCCGAGGCGTGGCTCTCGGATTTGCTCCGGGTTCCCTGGCAGGTTTCGTGCGTAAATTCAGTGCTTTCGGTCGCGCGGCTCACCGGCGATCGCACCCGCGATCTCAGCGAACGGATGCGGCGCGACGTGGCCAAGAAGCTCGAAAAGCTCGGGGTCGACGAGGCCGCGCGCGCCCCCCTCTTTGAAATCGTTCCGGTGGCACCCCGCGAGCGGCTCCTCGCGTTCGGCGACGAACTCCCGCTGGGTCTCACCCTCCGTTCCTAGCGCCGCGCGCCTCCGCTCAGCGCGCCGCGCATGTGAACGGCGTGATGCGTACTTCTTGGGTTTTCTTTGAGAATTCGTGCCACGCGAGCAGCCCGCTCGCCCCATCGTCGCTCAGAGCGACCTCCGAGTCTTGGCGTCGCAGTGCCCCGTCGCCGATGCCTGCGGTCGCGTTTGTGGCGAGCGATTTTAGGTCGCCGGTGCCGCACGCGAAGCGGACTTCCGACGATCCCGCCTGCTCGATGGTGTAGGTCAGCGCCGTCCGCCCGCCGGCGCTGGCGAGGCCCGGGGCGAAGGCGGAGGGGCCGGTCGTGAGCGGCCCAAGCGTCTCGACTGTCCACATCGTGGCGCCGGATCCCCTTGAAATCCGGGCACCTGCGAGGTGGTAGGGCTTTGTTCCTCGGGGGCGCTCCGACCAGACGACGAGAAAGCCGGCATCGGTCGCGGCAGCAACGGGGCGGCCGAAGTCGCTCTTTCCGGCCGCCACGACCAGCGTTACCGCGGTTGACGTGCCGCCGCCCGGGAGGGGGATCACCGTTGCAGTCAGCCGAGCTTCCTCGAGCTTTGCGTCCCGTTCGGGGCGACCGACGATGGCGAGCGTGTCTCTGGTCGCAGCGATCGCGTCGACCGGGTACGAGCCGGTGAGCTTTGTGACCGTCGGAGACGGACCGGTACCTTGCACGAAAATTCGTTGTGCGGGTGGGAGTTGCCACGGGTTCGTGGCGGAGCCCTCCCCCTGGTAGTGCTCGTAAGCAATCCCGAATTTCTCGGTGTCGGTCCCGCTCAAGAGGAATATCTCGCCCCCTTTGCGAGGCGCGCGGAACACGCGGGGCGCCCAGAGTTCGCAGGTCGGCAGGAACGAAAGCTCCTCGCGTACGCCGCCGTGGCCGCGCGCATAGCCGGTGTGACTGTCGATGCAAGCGCCGACGGCACTCCCGGAAGTGCTCTCCGCAACGTGAAAGAAGCGCCGGTCGCTGTCGGCGGCGACGGCGTACGTGGAGAAGTCGGCGCCATTGTCGTCGGCCGCTGCGACGGGGCTCCATGGCGTTGCGGTGCCGTTGGCGGCGATCTGACTCGCCTTGCATTCGGAGAGCGACTTGTCCCCTTCGACGTCATCGTTGCGAACGTACCCGCGGCAATTGACGAGATTTCCACCCGTTTTAGACCAAGTCAGCGTGACATCTTCGGGGACCACCTTCCCGGGGACGGCACGCCCACGTGCGTCGGCCAGCGCTGTCGCCAAAGGGCCCTCCGCGGGGGCCGCTAACGGTGCCGTCGCTGTTGGCGTCACCGTTGCCGCGGTGGTGGCTCCGGCGCCGGGGGCGTCGATAGGCGGCGCCGCGATGGGGCCTGTCGCCGGCCGCTTTGGTTCGCTTCCGCAGGCGCTGGCAAGGAGAATCACGATGAGGGCGGACGGCGTGCGCGTGCGATGCATAGGTCTGCGGGCCTTTTATGCGACTGGCGGTGGTTCGTCGGTCGGCGGGGCAACGAAGAGATCGTCGGGGTCTTGACCGCGCTCTTCTGCAAGGAATTCCTGACGGATACGGCCCGCGACGAAGAGGAATGGAAACGAGAGGAAGAGGCCAGCGAAGCCAAACACGTGTTCGAAGGCGATCAGCGAAACGATCAGCACGAAGCCGGGGACCTTCACATGGCGCGCCGTCAAACGGGGATTCAGGTAGTAACTCTCGACCTTGTGGAGCAGAAACGTGAGGCCGGCGAAAATACCGACACCGACCCAGCGCTTCGCTTGAAATGCGAGAAATCCGAGGATGGATCCGGCCACGAGGTTCCCAATGACGGGAACGAGTGCCGAGATAAAGACCAGGATCATTAAAGGAAGTTTGTGGGGGATCCCGAGGAAGAAGAGGATCGGGAGCGTCGTCACCGTATTGAAGGCGGCGACGATCAGCTGGAGCTGCACCGTAACGCTCACGGCGTCGACGAGGTGGGTGATCCAGCGAATCAAACGCCCGAAGAAGGTATCTTCTTTCATCTGTTCGACGAAAACTTCGAGTTTGTCCTCCTCAAGCAGAAAGACGATCGCAAGCACAAAGCCTACCATTGCTTGAACAAAAAACCGGCCAACGGCACCGGCGACGCCGAGCGCCTGCCCCGCGTAGCCTTTGACGTGGTTAAAGAGCTCGTCCTGATCGTCGACGTACTCGTGGTAGCGCGCATAGAGCGGATGGTGCTTTAGCTCTTCGGACCAGATCGGCCAGTCTGCTTGGAGGCGCTTCAGTGAGTGGACCGTCCCGCCGACGCCGAACCCGATCATTGCGCCGATGACGGCGAACGTGAGAATTACTGCGAGGAGCACGCCGCGCCCCTTCGGAATCCCCACAATTTTTGCGAGCTTCTTTCCGGCGAATCCAAAGAAGCGCTCGAAAGAGACGAAGAAGACGAGCGTCGCCCACTGGTGCCGGAAAAGAAAGAGAAGACCCAGAAATACAGCGATTGTGACGACGCGTGCGGCGGTCTTTTCGCGAAAGAATCGAAGGATGCGGTCGGCGGCCATGGCGCGGGAGTATCGCCGAGAAAGGCGCGCCCTCTTCGCTTATTTGGGACGAGCCGCTAGGAGCCGCCGCCGAGCAGCGTGGCGAGAAGGGCGTCTGCGCCGTCGAGGAAATTTACGACCGGGGATGGGGTGTCCTTGATCGTCATTTCGTCGATCAGCGCTTCAGGGACGTCGAGCAGGAAGCGGCTCAGCGTTCGCGGGGCCGCCTTTCCGCGCATCGCCCGGTGCTTGCAGCGCGTCATGATCAGCTTTTTCTTTGCGCGGGTCACCCCCACGTAGAAGAGCCGGCGCTCCTCCTCGATGCCGTCGATCCCCTCTGGAAGCGGCATGTCGGTCGATTTCTCCGTCGTGGTCCGCGAATGGGGCATGAAGCCCTCTTCGCAGCCGACGAGAAATACGTGGTCGAACTCAAGCCCCTTCGAGCCGTGGAGCGTCGAGAGCGTCAGCGCGCCGGAGGTGTCCTCTTCGGCGTCGCCAAAATTGAGCGTCAGGGCATGGAGGAAATTCCCGAAATCACGGGCAGTTTCGTCCTTCCCCTTCGTCGCTAGCTTGTCTTCCCGGCGCCGGAGTGTCTGCAGGAGGCCGTCGACGTTCGCCCAGCGGCGGGAGGCGACCGCTTGGGAGCCGCTCGACGTCATCAGCTCGGTGCGGAGATCGATGCGGTCGCAGAGCTCAATACCTACAAAGCTCGCCGGGCGCCCCTCGACCAAGATCGCCTGGCGCAAGAAATCAAAGACGCCACAGAGGGCCGATGCGCCATCGCGCGCAGCGTTCGACACCCCGTCAATATCTTCGATCCGCTCAAGGGCTTCGTAGAGGGTCCAGCCGCGCGCAAGGGCGTGCATGGAGATGCGTTCGAGGGTCGTTTCGCCGATTCCGCGCGGAGGGTAGTTCACGATGCGCCGCAGCGACAGTTCGTCCTGCTTGTTCATCGCGACTTTCAGATAAGCAAGGACATCTTTGACCTCTTTTCGCTCAAAGAAGGTCTGTCCACCTACCACACGATATTTGATCTGTTCGGCCCGAAGCCCCTCCTCAAAGAGCTTCCCCTGGCTGTTGCTCCGGTAGAGGATTGCGATGTCTTTCGGAGCGACCTTGTCCCCATAGACAAGCTGGCGAATCTGTTTGACGACCCAGGTTGCTTCTACATCCGGGTCCTGAGCGACGGCGACCATCGGCTTCTCGCCGAGCGGTTTGTCGGAAAACAGGACTTTTCGGTGTTTTGCGTCACTTCGTTTGGAAATTACAGCATTTGCGACGGCGAGAACCGCCGGTTGCGAGCGGTAGTTCTGCTCGAGCAAGATGATCTTTGCGCCGGGGAAGTGCTCTTCGAAATCAAGAATGTTACGTACGTCGGCGCCGCGCCACGCGTAAATACTCTGGTCGTCATCGCCAACGACGCACAGGTTTCGATGCTCTTCCGCGAGCAAACGCAAGAGTTCAAGCTGCGCGCCGTTGGTGTCCTGATATTCGTCGACGAGAAGGTACCGGAAGCGGCCCCGATAGCGGGCACGCATGTCGGGCCGATCGCGAATCAAGCGTGCGACTTCGACGACGAGATCGTCGAAGTCATAGGCGAGGAAACTCCGAAGTTTTGATTGGTACTTCGGATAAATGATCTTGGTGACTTCGTCGTACTCATCGTCGGGGTTTCCGACGAAGTCTTCCGGCGAAATGAAGGCGTTTTTTGCATTCGAAATGCGCGCAATCACCGCCGAAGCGTCGAAGTTCTTCGTCCCCCGCTGGGAGGCCAATAGCTCTTTGACAAGGGCGACCTGGTCGCCCTGATCGAAAATTGTAAATGCACCGCCAAGGCTTGCGCGCTCGCGCCCGAGGACTTGAAGCCCGAACGAATGGAACGTCGAAACGACGAGCCCCTGGGAGAGGTGCTTGTCCCCCCCTTCGGCAAGGACGTGGGAGACGCGCTCGGCCATTTCGGCCGCGGCTTTGTTCGTAAACGTGAGGGCGACGACGCGTTCTGCGGGCGTCCCTTTGCGCAAGATGTGCGCAATACGTTGCGTAATTACGCGGGTTTTTCCCGACCCTGCCCCCGCGAGGACGAGGAGCGGCCCTTCCGTCGTCAGGACGGCGTCCCGCTGAGCCGGGTTGAGGTTGTCGGGAATCACCGCGCTGCGCTTACCGGGAGTCGCCCGCTCGGGCCAACTCGGACGATATTCTATCGTTCGCGTAAGGTTTGTGGGAAGGGTAGGGCTCCGCTAGCGGTTGGCGTGCCTCGGACGACTGCGGATTTCGCAAGGAAACGTCCACAGACGCGCAACCTCAGCCGCATGTCCGGAATCTAACGAATGTGTTACCACCCGGGCTCGGTCCTGGGACCTGCCCCTCGGAAGGAAGTCGATTGCCGCCCGTGAGCTCCCCTGCCTCGCCTGCCTCGTACGCTTCCCACTCTCTTGCCCCCCATGAACGGCTCTTTCGCCTCCTCCGCCGCGAGCGGAGCGAGATCGGCCTTGTGATTCTCTACGCGGTCGGCGCAAGCGTCGTCGCGTTGGCGATCCCGGTTACGATCCAGGCGCTCGTCAACACCGTCGCATTTGGCGCCCTCGTGCAGCCACTGTTCGTCCTTGCTGCGCTCGTGCTGCTCGGACTCTCGATGGGGGCGGTCTTTCGCGCCCTGCAGACCCGGCTCGTCGAGGCGATGCAGGAGCGGATCTTCGCTCGCAATGCGCTCGCGATTGCCGAGCGATTGCCAGAGGTTGCGCGAGAGTCGTTGGAGGGGAAGCCCGACCTTGCCGCTCGCTTCTTCGATGTCGTCACCCTCCAGAAGAGCGCGGCGGGCCTCCTCGTGGATGGCGTTGCCCTCGCACTGCAAACGATGGTCGGTATGGCGATTCTCGCCGTCTATCACCCGTTTTTATTGGGGTTTGATGCGATTCTCCTTGCGATGATGCTCTTCGTCCTCGGCCCCCTCGGCCGCGGCGCTGTTCGTACCGCGATCGACGAATCCTACAAGAAGTACGCAACCGCCGCGTTCTTGAACGAGCTCGCGTCGACCGGGACCAGTTTCCGCACGGAGCAAGGGGCGAAACTCGCGCAACAGCGCGCGTTTAAACTGGTTTCCGGCTACCTCACCGCGCGGCGCGCCCACTTCCGCGTGCTCTTTCGGCAGCATGTTGGCGCCCTCGCGCTTCAGGTGGTGCTTGGCACGCTCCTCATTGTGGTCGGCGGGCTTCTCGTGATGAACAAGCAGCTCACCCTCGGCCAGCTCGTTGCCGCGGAACTCATCGTTTCTGGGGTTCTCGTCGGTTTTTCGAAGGTCGGGAAGCAGCTTGAGGCGCTTTACGACATGCTAGCGGCCCTCGACAAAATCGAGGTTCTCACCGAACTTCCACGGGAAGTCGGCGGGAAGGGGGGCCTTCCGCGGACAGCAAGCGGGGAGGGCGGCGACGGCAGCCCTGCGGCAACCGGCGCGTCACTCACGTTTCGCGAAGTGACCCTTCGCCATGGGGCCCGGACCTTCCTTGATTCATGCAATTTGCATGTAAATCCTGGGGAGCACCTCTGCATTCTGGGCAAGAACGGCGTAGGAAAAAGTCATGTTGCTGAGATGATTTACGGCCTCCGTACGCCTGCGTCCGGCTTCGTCGAGCTTGATGGGGAAACCCAGCACACCGTCTCGAAGCGCGCCTGGCGTCGCGACGTTGCGCTTGTTACGCGGGGGGAAATCTTCCGCGGGACTCTCCTTGAAAACCTCCTCGTCGATCCTGACGGAGACGATGCTCGCGCCGCTGCGCAAGAGGTTTTGCGCCGGGTGGCGCTCTGGGAGCGCGTGAAAGACCTCCCCGAAGGGCTCGACACCCCGCTCAGCCCGCGCGGTCCGGAACTCTCGGCCGGCGAAGCGGTGAAGCTCGTTGTCGCGCGCGCGCTCCTCGCCGACCCGCGCCTCGTGGTGGTGGATGAAGCGGTCGACGACATTGATGACGATGCACGCACCGCCGTGATCGACGCTCTCTTCCACTTTGGTCGCCGCCGCACCGTCATCCTCATCACCCACGACGCCGCCGTCGCCGCGCGCGCCTCGCGCGTTCTTCGCCTTTCCGAAGGGAATTTCCAGGAGGTGGCATCATGAGTGAAACGTCGACGGACGCCCCCGCGTCGTCCCCCGCGGTCGAAAAGGCGATCGCCGCCCTCGGCCTCGCACCCAACAGCCGCCCCGTTCGAAGTGCCAGACGCCTCCTCGTAGGCGCGTTTGCGCTCCTTGTGGCGCTCCTGGTGTTCGTCCCCTGGCAGCAGAACGTGCGCGGGAGCGGGAAGGTCATTGCGTATGCCCCCGCCGAGCGCCAACAGACCTTGGAGGCCCCCATCGAGGGGCGCGTCACAAAGTGGCATGTCGTGGAAGGTCAACGGATCAAGTTCGGAGAGATTATTGTTGAAATATCCGACAATGACCCGGAGATCATGGGCCGGCTACGCACGGAGATTACCAGCCTGAAGACACGGATTTCGGCGGCGAAATCACGAGCAGAATCGATCGAGTCACGTATTGAAGAGCTCGAGGCATCCAAGAAAAATGGGACCTCCGCCGCCACGAGTCGTGTCTCGATGGCCCGCCAGCGTATCAAACAGGCAAGTCAGAGCGTTTCTGCCGCGGAAATGACGCTAAAGACGGCCGATTCAAACTACGATCGACAGCGATCCCTCTTTGAGCAAGGTCTCTCGTCGAAGCGCCAGGTGGAACTCGCAGAACTTGACCAAACAAAAGCAAAAACGGAGCTGGATCGTGCCCGCGCAGCGGCCGACTCTGCGACCGCCGAAGAGAGCGCGATTGGCTCCGATCGGGACAAGACGGTGAGCGATGTCTCCGCGTCGATCGCCGACGCCCACGCTTCGCGCGCCTCCGCCCTTTCCGAGGAAGCGAGCGCCCAGGCGGAGCTCGCGCGCACCGAGGTTCGCTTGGCACGTCAGGGATCTCAGGTGGTTACAGCTCCGCGCGACGGCGTCATTCTTCACGTCATCGCGCGCCAAGGGGGCGAGATGGTGAAGCCGGGGGATGCGCTCGTCTCCTTCGTGCCCGATGCCGATGTGCGTGCAGTCGCCTTGATGGTCGATGGCAATGATGTGCCTTTGATTCAGGAAGGGAGGCACGTGCGTATCCAGTTTGAAGGGTGGCCGGCCCTCCAGTTTTCCGGCTGGCCG
>JAAFHJ010000021.1 GCA_013298325.1 Myxococcales bacterium
GGGCGTTTTCGCGTTTTCGCGTTTGTGGCGTGCCGATCAGAAGCGCCGGAGCTTCACGCGCATCGGCTCCTTGACGAAGCCCTCTTTGCCGTTCAGGGCGCCGTAGTCGCTATCGCCCCACTGGTAAACGGCGCCGCTCGTGGTGATCGCCACCACAAAGCCGTACGTTTCAATCCTCGTCGCTTTGGGCTCCTTGCGCGTAAACGCGCCTGGGTAGTCGCCGAGGATCCAGCCGACGCCGACGCCGACTTCGCGAATCGGCTCGTCGAAGGGGAGCGCGACGAGCTTCCAGGTTGCTTCTCCGTCGGCCGTCGCTCCGCCGAGCGCGCGTCGATTCCCGGAGCAGCGAAGCTCCCCGGCGAACACGGCGCACCGAAGATCGCCGGTGTCGACGACCGAGGTGGCCCCCTTGAGCTCGGCGATCTCGCGGAGGGCGTCGTCCCGACCGGAGCGGTCCTGGAAGGCGAACACGGCGCCCGTTCCGTCGGACACAAAATGCGTCTGGCTGTTGACGCCGGTACGATCGACAAAGCGGCCCTCGAGGGGTCTCTGGTCAGGCATCAGGAGTTCGCCGTCGCGCAAGTAGCCGAATCCCAGCGGTCGTGCGCGCGTGGGCGGCCTCCGGCCGAGGTCGTTCGCGTCGACATGGGTCACCTCTGGCGGCGCAGGGGGCACCGGCGCGAGCCCGAAGCGGCGACGTTCGCTCGTTTTTCCGGCGGCGACGAAATAGTCCCCACCGGCGGCAAGCGCGAAGGCGCCCGAAGCGACGACCGGGACGATCGCGACCTTGCCGCGACGAGGATCGATGCCCGCCTTTAAATTTGTGAAATTGCTCGAAAATGCGTAGACGGCGCCGGCGCCGGTACGCCAGTAGAAGGTGCTGTTGTCGTTCGCGATCTCGACCGCGTCTTCGGCGCCGACGATCGGGACCGCGGAGGCTTTCCCGAAGTCGGAACCCCAACAGACGACCTTGCCGCCGGTGATCGCGCAGGTATTGGTCTGCGAGGCGGCCCACCCGGTCACTCCGTCGAGCTTTTTCCCGCAACCGCCCAGCACAAGTAGCGCCGCAAATACCGAAAAACGTTGGTAGATTCTCAAAAGATGCTCCGGAGCCACGCGAGGAACCGCGCGAAGAGGCCGGGCCGGGCGACGATCAGCGGTGCCGGTGCCGGAACCGGAGCGTACGGTTCAAAAGCGGCTTCGGCGGCGAAGTCGGCGAACGTGCCGACAAGGGTCGCGTCGTCGGGATCGACTTCTGGGAGGGGGAGCGCGGGCGCGGGCGCGTCGGCTTTTCGGGTGACCCCTGAGGGGCGTTCCGTCGGGAAATAGTCAAGAAGGGCGGCACGAAAGGCGGCGGCAGTCGGCGGGCGTGCATCGATCTCTTGGGCGAGGGCGCTCTCGATCGCGTCGGCGAGCGCCTCGGGGAGGTCGGGACGGATTTCGTCGAGGCGGGGTCGCCGCCCGCTCAAGATGGCGGCAAGGACTTCGCCGGGGGCGCCGTCGAACAGTGGGCGACCGGCGAGCGCCGTGAAGAGGCACGCCGCGACCCCGTAGAGATCGGCGCGGGCGTCGGCCCCTTCGCCGACCGCCTGTTCCGGGGCCATAAAGACAAGCGTTCCAAGGAGATCGCCGGCCCGCGTGAGTGGCGCACCTTCCCGATCGGCCTTCGCCACGCCGAAATCGAGGAGCTTTACCTGTTCGCCGCCGGGCGTGCGGTGGAAGAAGAGGTTCGCCGGTTTGATGTCGCGATGAATGATTCCGAGATCATGGGCCGCTTCGAGGGCGGCGAGCAGCCCCTCGGCGAGCTGGCGAACGACGGGAATCGGCAGGGTAGGGGTCCGCCGAAGCCGGTCGGCGAGCGTCTCCCCTTCCAGGAGTTCCAGCACGAGGAAGGGGCCGCGGTCGTCCTCTTCGACCCCAAGCAGGCGCACGACGTTCGGGTGGTCGAGGCGCCGAAGGACCTCTGCTTCTTGCGAAAACCGCTCGGACGCCTCGCCCCGGTAGTCGTGGAGGCACTTGAGCGCCACCGGCACGCCGTCGTGACCGCGCGCACCGAAAACGACGCCATCGGCCCCCTGCCCAAGCACCGAAGTCACATGGAATTCGCCGCCGCGGCCGCGCTGATGCGGCTCGAAGATGGCGCTCCTGCTCCAGCGGGGGTGGGTAGTCACGGCGACCCGCAAACGTATCGGAGCGCTCCGTACAAGCCAACCGCTCAAAACAGTTCTTCGCGGTCGTGACGCGACGGAGACAAGGACCCCGTTTCAAAAGTACTTGCGTTGCAAATATACGCGTTCTTTTGCCGCCTCTTCTTTGCCGCCGTTCGCCGCCGCAAGGGCGCCGTCTGCCAAAGAACAGGAGCACTTCCGTTGCAGGGATGAACGCGCGCGTGCGCCGATTTCAGGAAATTCGCATCGGCCGGTCGCTTGAAGTCCCGGGCGAACTTCTGGCAGGAAATATCAAGAAAGTGGGCATAGATTGGGCGCCACAAAGACTGCCAAGAGGTCAGTAATGGTCGTCGTGCCGTCGCGATGGGGGCCGGATTGCGCGTCGGCGATTGCGCGTTCGGCGCCGCGGAAGTACTCGAAGGCGATGCGCGCCGCCCCCCTTGCTCTCCTCGGATTTGCGGCCGTTCTTGGGGTCGCCTGCGGAAAATCGTCGAGCGCACCACCGTCGCCGGCCGCCGTCGATGCTCAGTACAAGAGCGACTGCGCGATCCGCGCGACGCACACCCAGGGGGACAGCCTCGCCTGCCTAAAGTGCGAACTCGCCGTCGAAGAGCCGACCTCCTGCGCCTGCATCGACGCCCCCGAAGCGTGGAAGGGGGCCTGCAAGCCGGAGGTCGTCGCCGTGCGCGCCGAGCCTGGCTGCCTCGACATCGACGGCTGCGTCCGTGCCTGCCGCGGGGACTGCGCCTGTGCGGAGCGCTGTTACGCCGATGCGGGGAGCTGCAAAGCAAAAGCAACCGCCCGAAATGTTTGCAAAACGCGAATCTGCCACGACGCGTGCAAGTGACGACTTAGCTCTCGTGACTGACGCTCCGCACGAGGCCGTCCCCGGCAAACGTGACGGCGAGGAGGGCGTCGCTGGGGGCGCGGCCGAGGCTGTAATCGAGGACAACGTGAACGTCGCCGTCGTCGGCCGGGTGAATGCCGATGCCGACGAGGTCGAGGCCGGCGAGGAAGGTTGCGCGGTCGATCGCTGCCGGGGCGTGCCCGAAGAGCTCGGCAAGCGTGCTCGGCGCGAGCTCTTCGAGATGGAAGGCGATGTAGCCGCCGACGTCGTCGTCCTCGACGGCGATCGCCTCCCGGGCGCGTTCGTCGAGGGTGGCGAGAGCGTCGGCATCGCCACGACTCTACTTGGTCGGCGTCTGCGGAGGCGCGTCGAAACCCTCGTAGCCGTGGGGCTCGAAGCCGCCGGCGCGCCCTTGGCGGCTCGCTTCGTACACGTAACGGCGGGCCCGGTTGATGTGCCCCATCGGCTGGTGGGCGTAAATCCCGTGCCAGGGGCTGTAGGAGAGCTTCTCGCAGAAGGCGTCGCGGGCCGGGTCGGCGAGGTCTTGGGCCGGCATGCGAATCGTCGCGATCGGGACCGGTGGCGCCACGTCTTCCGGCCATTCCCGGGAGGCGTGTTCGATGGGCGTCGTCTTCGGATCTGCCTGAAATTGCGCGTAAAAAGTGAAGCAAAGCCCCGCCTTCGCCGCTGCGTTCAGGTCTTTCCGCAGGTAGTCGGGGTCGGTTCGGGGCCCCTTCGGTCGGGGAACACTCCCTTCGCAGGGCTTGGCCGTGTACTTCACCGCCTGGTGGGCCCCGAGGTGGAAGGCGCCGCCGGCCCAATACTGGGCATTTGCTGCACTATCGATCGGATCGGTCCGCATCAGCGCCGGCGCACCCGTGCGAATATGCGTCGCCGCAAACCAATAGCCGGAGAGGCGCCCGCGCTCGTTGGCGAAGGCGAACTTCATGAATTCTTCCGCGTTTCGACCGACCGGCGTCGGCGAATTCGTCATCAAGAAATCCTGGGTCTGCATCTCGTCGTTGAGGGGTCGGGCGCCGTCGACGCCGAGCAACTTTACCGCCATGCCGCGGGCGTCGAGCTCGTCGTCGGGTTGCGTCCAGCCGACGCCGTTTGAGAAGCGAATCCATGCTTTGTAGGGCCCCTTCCCCTCGGCGAAGACCCCGAATTTGCTGCGCGGATCCCGGTCCGGGAGCGGCTCGACGGTTCCGTACAAGCAGCCGTGGGCTTTGCCGTGAAAGCCACGCTGGACGCTCTGGCCGCGGTTCCCGCTCTGGAGCTTCTGCAGCTCCTGGATTTGTTTCGCGAACTCGGCAAAGCGCGCCTTCTCGGCGGTGCAGCTCTCGAGGCAGTACTCGCTGTTCATCGACTCGGCCCCCTCGGCGACCGGCTCAAAGGGCGGCAGCGGGACGTCGTCGGGGGCGACGCGTCGGAGCTCAGGCCGCGGAGCGACGACAGTAATCCCCGAGCAGCCGACAAGAACGGCACCAAGGCAAAGAAGGCGGAAAGGGGCGCGCATGGGGCAGCTACGGTATCCGGCGCGCCCGGTTACCTGCGTTCAAAAGCGGGCTGTGGAAGGCGCTTGGCGGAGGAAGGCAAAAACCTCTGCAAATTTCGCTTCGCCATCGCCGACGGCGCCGTGGGCACAGCCCGGCATTTCGACGTAGGTCGCAGGGACGCCCCGCGCAGCGACCCCCTGGGCCGCCTTTTTCATGCGCGCGCGCACATCGAGGGCGCACGACATCGTCACGAAGGCCTCGCTCGCCGCGAAGTGGCTCGCCACAGGATCGAGGGGCGCGCCAATAAGTACAATTTTACGAAAACGTTCCGGGTACTTGGCAGCGAGCTTCTCCGCAAAAACCGCCCCCTGCGAGTAGCCGATGAGCGTGATCGGCGCGTCGTTTGCCGTCCCTGCACGGGCGAGGGCCGCCTCGATACGCCGGTGCTGCTTCTCGGCATCCCACGAGAATGTATAAAAATTCTTCACTCCGGGGCACGGCTCGTCGCCGTCGATGGCGAGCACGCCACCGGCCGCGCGCGCCGCCTCGGGGAACGTCCACAGGTAGCCGGCGGCATTGCTGCACATCCCCGGTAAGAATACGATTTTCGGTGCAGTTGCGTGGGAGTTCGCTTCGTCACGACCATCTGCCCCGTCGACGACCATCGCCAGGCGATCGCCCGGGACGGTCAACGCGTGGACGCTCGCGGGGGCCGGCGTACGCACGGCGAGCTGCACCGCCGGCATCTGGAGCGCCGGCAACGGCGGCGCGCGACGGACCTTCCCGACCGGTTCGGTGGCGCAACCACTGAAAACCGCAAGCGAAACGAACGCAGCGACCGCTCCAAAGACCTTCATGGCAACCCATCGCCGGTCGGCCGGAAAGTGTGACGCGGTTCCGGGCGGACGCGCAGCGACTGTATGCGCGCCGTTTCCTCACCGCCTCCGGCGGTTCCGGGCGGACGCGCAGCTACTGTGTGCGCGCCGTTTCCTCACCGCCTCCGGCGGTTCCGGGCGGACGCGCAGCTACTTTGCGAAGGTCGCGATCGCCTTTTCGCAAGCCTCGGTCGCCTCGGCGAGGACCTGCTTTTCGAAGTCGTCGTCGGCCCGTTCGTTTCCGACCCGCTTGGCAAAATCTCGAATCTCCGGGAGCGCTTCCGCGGCGTTGAGCTTCGTCAGGCCGAGGACGATCGTCGTCCCGTGGTGAATCGGAATCGCCGGGTCGGCGAGCTCTTTCGCGAGCGCTTTCGCGGCATCCCCATCGCCGACGGCGAGCAGCGCGTCGATCGCCATCGACGCATTCCCGGCCGCCCCACGACTGTCGGCGCCGCCGGACCGCTTCTCTTCGCTGCGCAAAATCTCCGTGAGGCGTCCCCGAATTTTTGCACGATCTCCGGGAGTTGCTTCGGCGGCAAGCGCACCGAGACCCTCAATGGCGACCGCCGCCGCATAGCCATCCTTCGCCACGTCGACGGCGAGGAGCTTCGGGAGGGCGCCGAGGCCCTCTTGGGCGAGCGCCTGTTTCAGCGACTCCTGGCCGGCGAAGGGGTTCTCGTCGTCGTCGCCCGCATCGACGGTTGCCGCCGCGCTAGCGCTGGGCAAGGGCTTGAGATCTTTACGTGTTTCGGCGGTAACTGCTGGCGGGGGCGCGGCCGCTACCTCGTCGCTCGCAGGCACACTCGGCACCAGCGCGGACGTGCGCGCGTTCGGAGCCGTCTGACTTCTCCACGCAAAAACGCCGAGAAACGCGATAAAAATCGCGATCCCGGCGAAGGTACGTCCGTCCCGAAGCACGCGACGTCGTGTTTCAGCAGCCGCCGGCGGCGTTGCAGTAGACGGTGCGCAGCGAGCTGAGGCTCCGCTGGGGCTGCCCGTAGCGGCCCGGCGGGAGGGAGGCCCACTCGTAGGAGGCCTTATCCATCGCGCTTTTGAACTCGGTCGCCGTCATCGTCCGCGTCTCCGGGAGTGTGACGCCCCGCGCAGTCAACAGCTTGATGGCGCCGCGCTCCTGGTTTTCCGGCTTGAAGGTCGGCAGGCCGAGCCCTTTCCAGGTTCGCGTGAGGAACTGGTAGCGCCCCGCCGCCGTCGAGCAGTAGTTCCCCGCGCAGATGTTCTTGTTCGGATGGCTGGAGCAATCCGAGACAAGTTTAAAGGAATACAGGACGTTATAGCCATCTGCGCCGCCCGCATTCCGCGTGCCTTCCGCGTAGGCGATCGTGTCGAGGAAGGCCTTGCGCTTCTTTGAAACGACACCGACCGCCCGGCTCGGCGAGCACGATTCCCCGACGCGAAGCTCATCGGCCTCGAAATCGGCGTTCGTCGAAAAGTCGTCCCCTGCGCTCTCTTGGGCGCACCCAACGGAGCCAGCGGCGAGGGGGAGGGCGACGAGAACGGGGAAGAGGCGACGAAGCATCGGGAGACTCCTACCGGGATGTTAGAGACGCCGTGGAGACGTCTCCGTTCCGTCTACTCGCCGATCGCAGAGCCGCAAAGAAAATAATAGGTGTCGGCGACGTGTCTTTAAAAAAGTGAACAAAAATAGGAACGCCCGCTTCTTGACTAGGCAAGAGACGGGCGTTCTTTTCTACGGCTGTACCGGGAGGTCGCTCAGCGGAGGGCGAACCCGAGGACCGCTGCAGCGGCGACCACAAGCACACCGACGGCGATGAAATAGGGCCAGAGAGGCTTCGCGGGCGGCGCTGCCGCGGCGCGCGTTGACACCGGGTTCCACTCTTCCGCGGAGCCAGGGGCTGTGCGCTGCGGGGGGCGCATCGCCGGTGGCGGAGGCACCTGTGCGAACGACGGGGCCGGCGGTCGCGGGGGCGGCGCCTCCTCGAAATTCATCGGTTTTGGCTGCGCGAGCATCCCCGGAAGGCGCCCGGACGGCGGCGCTGGCGGCGGAGGCGCGTTTCGCGGAAGCATTGGCCCCGCGTTGGGGGACGGTGCCGGCGGCGGCGCCGAAATCGGGGAACGGACGCCGGCGGGGAGTTCGCCCGGCATGTAGTTCGCGGGCGCCATCAACGTGGCTGCGTCGTCTTCGTCGAGGTCGTCGAGCGCGAAAGCGTGGGCGAGCGACTTGCGCATCGCCTCGTCCTGGGTCGGATCCTCTTGAATGACCACGCCTTCTGGCGAAGGGGCCGCATCGGTGCCGAGGCGACCGTATTGGCTGCCGGCGGCGGCTGCGAGGGCGCGGCGAAAGCTACTGAGATCGGGGAATCGCTGCGAAGGGTCAAACGCGACCGCACGTGCGAAGACGTCACGGATCGCCTCCGAGACATTCATGTCGCGCGCCGAGGGGACGTTGACCTCCTCGTTGGCGACCATCGCAAATAGCAGCGCAGCCGACGGCGATTCACGAAGTTTACGCCCGGAAAGCAGCGTAATTGCAGTCATTCCAAGGGCGAACTGGTCGGACCAGGGGCCCGTGTCATCACGATTTCCGGTGACCTGCTCGGGCGCCATATACCCGGGCGAACCCAAAATATCGCCCGCTGTGGTGAGCTGCTCGCCATCCCCTTCGGTCTCCGCGAGGCGCGCAATGCCAAAATCGAGAACCTTTACCTGCCCATCGGGGAGGAGGACGATGTTGGACGGCTTGATATCGCGGTGGAGAATGCCGACCATGTGGGCCGCTTCAAGGACTTCGGCGACCTGCATGGCCACACGAAGTGCGAGCCCCGTCGCTAGCCGCTGGCCGCGCCCGACCCAGGAATCGAGAGCTCCCCCTTCGAGGAGTTCGAGCACGAGGAACGGCGCACCCTTTTCGTCCTCGCCATCGTCGAGGACTTTGACGACGCCGGGATGATTGATCTTGTTCCCGACGTACCCCTCGCGCTGAAAACGCGCGAGGATCTCGGGGCTGCGCATGGCGCGCGGAAGCAGGATCTTCAGCGCGACTTTGTGTCCGTTGCGGTGGGTGCCCGCATAGACCTCCGCCATGCCGCCACGGCCAAGTAGCCGTTCAAGCTGCCATTTTCCCGCGAAGCGGGTACCGGTCCTGTCGAACTCTTCCATCAGGGGGGCGCCGGGCTTCGGCTCGCTTCGAACTGCTTCCGTGGCAAAAACGGCAACGATGCCGCAAAAACTAGCCGCTCGACGGCCCCTCATGGGGGCGCAAGACATGCGCCTCTACGGGTATCCGAAACCGCGCGCTTCAGGCAATAGCTGATTCGGCGGTCACGGCTTCGTGTCCTACTCATCCTCGCGGCGGGGCGGTGGGCGGTCGGAGCGCGGCGCGATCGTCGGCCGTTTGTGGGGCGGTGACGTGGCGAGGGGGCGCCGCTCGTCCTTCGTCGCGAGTTGAGCGAGCGTAAATACTTGCGATCGTAGCGGATCTTCCGCCTTCGGAGCTCCGCGGGGCGGCGGCGTCGAGTCCCGAATTTCTGGCGCCGGCGGCGGCTCCGTGGCCGGGCGCGAGGCTGCATAGGGATTCGGCGGCACCGACGCACGCGTGCTCCGATTTGCCGTAGGGAGGAACGTCGCCGAAGGGACCGGCGGGGGGGCCGACGGAACGCGGGGCGGCGGCAGGCGCGAAGCGCTCGGCGGTGGCGGCGGGATCGGGCGCCGTCCCATGCTGTTTTCGGTTGTAAAATCAGTAAATCTGGTCACCGTCCGCGTCCGGAGGAGTGCGATGCGGCCGTCGGTGACACGACCGAGCAGCAGCTGCGCGCCGACCTGCGGCAGCGCGAGGAGTCCGCCGGGGACGGTCACATCGAGGGCGGCCACAAACTGCGCCCCGAGGTAGCGCTCTTCCGCGCTCTCTTCCTCGGGCCCGCGACCGCGAAAGCTGTCGACCCGAACGCAAACGCCGCTGTCATCGAGGAACAGCGTGTAGTTTCCAACTTCCGCGGAATAGGCGATCGACATGAGGGCAGCGAGCGCCTTAGCAAATTGTGCCTGCGGAACGAAATCCGCGTATCCTCACGACCGCTGCGAATTCTTTGAAAGCTGCGGCGTTCCCGCAGTCGGTCTTTTTGATCGAACGGAAACAGTCCGCCGCGTATTCTTCGCTCGGTCCGCGAACCGCCCACCCCACGTCGAGAGCCGCCTGCATGCCTACCTTTAACGTCGTTCAACGCCTGGTCGCTCTTACCCCTCAGTACGAGATCCGCGAGGGGGATACGCTCTCCTACGTTGCGACCGGGAAGGTAATGACGACGACGCCGAAACTCGCGCTCTTTGGGCCTGAAGGCGAGTCGGGGAAGGTTCTCGCGACCATGGAGGGCAACTTCCTCCAAACGACGTTCAACTGCTTTGACACCGCAGGAAAGACCCTCTGTACGCTTGTTTTTCCTGCGCTTTCTTTGACAAAGCGCTTTCGACTCGAGGTCGGAGAAAAGGTGTATTCGGCGAATGGTGGCGTCATGGGGAACGTGTTTTCCTGCAAAGACGCCGCCGGGAACTCGGCATTTTCCGTGAAGAGAAAGCAGTCCTTTCGGGACGCGTTTGATCTAGAAGTTGCTGACGATCTCGACCCCCACGCCGGGCTGCTTTGTTCGATTGCGATCTACCAACACTTCAACTTCTGATGAGCACGGAAGTCCCGAAGAAGCCGCCCATGGGTGGTGGCGCGACGTTGAAGCGAAGCGCTCCCAAGCCGCCGCCGGCCGTCGCCGCGAAGCCGACCAAGAAGCCTGCGCAAAAGCCGGTGACCGGCCCCACGCGAAGCGCGCCAAAAGCAGCTGCTCGTCCGCCCGGAACCGCCGGAGGCGGTGAGGAAACGGCGAGCAGGGGTGCAGCTGCTCCAAGAGCAGCCGCTCCAAGAGCAGCCGCGCCAAAAGCGGCACCAAGACTGGACGCGCCGACACGTGCCGCCGAAACGGACGTCGACGTCGCGGTGAAGCCGGCGAAGACGCTCGCGGTGGAGATCGATGGCGTCGCCCTCCCCGACGAAGACGCGATCGCCGTCTGGCGCCGATTTTCCGAGTGGATGGAAGAGAAGAACGATCTCAAGGGGTTCGCCGCCGAGGAGGGGGTCGCCGCTGTCAAGCCGACCGTGAAGAACGGTCGCCCCACGCTCCTCGTCACGAACTGAACGTCGGCGCGTTACCGCACGTCGGATACCGTCCGAGAAATTCCTCCCTTGTGCGGGAACCTGCGGCATCGTGCGTGGTCGAGGACCGCCCATGATCGCACGCACCGCTCGCTTGACCCTCCGTCGTCGCCGCCCCCTTCTCCTCGGTATCCTTCCGTTTGTACTGGCATTTGTGCCGTCGGCCTATGCCGATCGCGGCGTAACCGTTGGCCCAACGACGATGCCGCTCGCCCCTTCGGCGGCGCGTGTCGCCCGGGGAATTGCCGTGGCCGTCCACGCCCCCACCCAGCTCGTCGTCGGCGCAAGCTTCCCCTTCGTGCTTGAGGCGATCGGCTTCGCGACCGCCGATCGCGGCGAGCCGCTCCCCGGCGCGACCGTGGAAGTCGGCTGGGACCCGTCGGGCGGTGCGAGCACTTCCGTTGCTGCTCTCAAAGGCACTTCCGATGCCGATGGGCGTTTTTCGGGATCCTTAATCCTTCCGCCGGGAGAGGGGCCCGCGAAGCTACTCATTCGCGTTTCTGCCGCCGGCCACGAGCGCGTTGAGACGATCTCCGTCGGACGCCTCGACGCGAAATCACTTGCGGTCATTGCTCCGAAAACGGACGTTCGCCCCGGCTCAACCGTCTCTGCTCGCCTCCAGCTTCGCGACGAAGTCGCGACGACGGCTGTCGCCGGTGCGCCCATTGAAGTTCGTTTTGAGGAATCGGGAATTCTGCTCGCAAAAAAAGTCGTGACGACCGATCGCGGCGGCTCCGCATTGGTGAACTTTCAGGTTCCGCCGGGGGCGCTCGCCGGTTCACGATTCACCCTCCACGCCGATACGCCCGGCGCCAGCGGGGCGGTGACCTACAGCGTCGAGTCGGACGCCCCCGCCGTTCCGTCGGTTAACGTTGCATGGGAAGAGACTGAACTCCGCCCTGGCGCAACCGGTAAAGCCATTGTTTCGTACCTCGACGCTGCGAATCATCCGGTCGTAGGCGCCTCCGTTCGGATCGTCGCTTCTGCAAAGAGTTCTGCCCCCAGCGACGCGGAATGGAAACTGATTACCCCCGTAAAAACGGGCAGTGATGGTCGTTATGTCTACTCGTTTGTTGCGCCGACCCTCATTCCTCCAAATGGCGCAAATTATACCATTTTTGCAAAGCTCTCCGTCGATGGCCAAGACCGTGTCCTCTCCGGCACCGTCGCCATCGGCCGCGTGCGTGCATCGCTCGACGTCCTTCCGGAGACCGGGGAACTTGTTCCGGGGGCGCCCCAGGATCTCCTTTTTCGTGCGGAGCATGATGGGAAACCTCTCGCAAATTTGCCGCTGATCATTCGCGGTGATTTTGCGAACGGCAAGCCGCTGGACGTCGTGACCAATCGGGATGGTCTCGCGAAGATTTCTGTGACGCCCCCCGCCGATACCGGCGCCCATCGGAACAACGCCTTTGCCGGGAGCTGTGCGACGAACGTCGGCACGACGGTGGAAATCGCGCCTGGGCCGACAGCAAATCCTGAAATTGCTTCACTTTTGGGGACCCGGACCGTCTGCGTCCCGGTTGCCAAAGCGCGGCGCCTCTTTGTCGACGTCGACCGCCCGGTCTTGCGTGGCGGCGAGGAACTCGTGGTGCGCCTACGGGGCGCGGAGAATGGCGTTCGCTACGTCGTGACGGCGACCAGCACCGACCACCCGACCGTGCTCAATGGTCTCGCCGCTGCCGACGGATCTTACCGAATTTCCATGCCTTCTGGCGCTCGCGGCCTCTTCCACGTCGAGGCGATGCGCTTCTCGCGGCCGGCCGATGAGCCGGCGGAGGCGCCACGTTCGACCGGCGAAGAGGGGCCCGATGCCCGCGCCCGCGAAGAGGCACGCCTCTCCGGCCGCGTTGTCCTTGTGGCCCCCGACCACGCCCCCACACTCACCGTCGAAAAGATCGAAGGTCGCCTCGTTCCCGGCGGGACGGTGCGCGTCTCGGTCCGCCTCGAAGCCGACGGAAAGCCGGTCGCCGGTTCGGTCGCCGCCCTTGTTTCTCGGGCCGATCACCTCGCAAAAGGGGCCGACGTCCGCTTCGACGACAAACGAAATATTTGTCCCGTCTACGATGAGAAAATTGGCTCTGAAAAGTCGACCTGTGAGCGATTTTTTGAGGGCACGAGCCCCGCCGATGTACTTCTTCGAAAGAGCGCACTCACTGAGTTTGTCGCGGGTCGTTCCCCGGTGCTTGATCCGCTCGCGACCGCACGCGCCGATTTTCGGGAGGCCTTCGAGCACGCCGTTGCGTCGCTCCACAAATCGGTTCTTGAGGCGTCGAGCGATCGGGCGACCCTCGCAGACGTCCGGCGCGGAAATGGTCCTGGGGCCGCTTTCCATCCGGAATTGCTTGCATCCTTGTTTGGCGTCAGCGGCGACGCCCCCAGTGACGACGTCCCCCACACGCCGGGAGGCGAGCCGATTTCCCTCCGTGATCTTCTCGGGCGTGATGCCCAGGTGAACTTCTCGGTCGTCGCAAAGCGGGTCACCCGCTTGAAACTTCTCCGTGCACTTCTCAAGCTTCGCGACGCGAGAAAATCTCTCGATAGAGACGAGCCGGTCTTCCATGATCCCAATGTGTTTCTCCGTCGCGAGCTTCGGGAAGGGGCATTGACGGAAGCGGAACTCCTCGACCCTTGGGGTGGAACCCTTGCCTTTAAGCAGAAGGCGGGGCCGGAAGCCTTCCCCTTCTTGACCATCACCCACGGCTGGGTGCTTGCCAGTCCGGGGCCCGACGGCAAGCTTGGAACCGGCGACGACATCGACGACCCGTTTCAGCGGGTCGTCCGCGAAGGGACGCCGCTGGCCCGCGCCGTCGATGAACAACGCATGGTCGATGCACGTTGGGACGTCGAAGTCTCCGACGCAACGGTCGCCAAGTGGACTGAAATTCTTGAGAAAATGATCGATATCGGCGGGCTCACGGGGGGCTTTGGCACCGGATCCGGTCAGGGCTTTGGCAGCGGGGGAGGTGGCCTGGGTGGGAGCCACATGGGGAAAGCACCCCGGATTCGTTACGGATCCGACGATGGGTTCCAAGCACCGGTCGAGATCGGCCCCGATGGGCGCGCCGTCCTTGAGTTGAAGCTTGGCGCCGAAGAAGCGAACTACCGCGGCCTCCTCGTGGCGACCGATCTTCGCGGGCTCCACGCCGCGACGATGGTCGAACTCCCGGCGGCGCTCCCGACGTCGATCCGGGCTGGATTGCCGGCAAACCTCGTGCGTGGCGATACGCTCGCGCTGCCGATTGTTGCGCGAAATCGGACCGATGCGCCGCGCAATCTCTCCTGGTCGGTGGAGGTCGGTGGAGGTGGCGCGCTCACCTTGGCGGGGCCGACGAGCGGCAGCTGGACGGTCCCTGCGAACGGCGAAGCGACGGTGACCGCAAACGTCGCTGCACCCCGGACCGGCGGCGGGGCGGTGACGGTTCGCCTCTTCGAAAATGGTAAAGAAATTGATAGCTTTCAGACGGAGACCGCCGTTGGCGAAGCTGCCACAGCGGCGACCGTGATCACCACCTTCACGGCGACCGGTGCGACGCGGCTCGACCTCCCCGACGAGGCGCGCACGGCGCCGGTCACCGTCGTCGTGAGTCGCCGGCTTGGGGAGGCGGGGGCCGGTTGGCTTCGAAGCGACACCGTGCCGCGCGCGCTGGCGAGCCTGGCACCGTCGCACCTCGCCGATCGGGACGCCGTCTCCCAGGCGCTCGCCGTCGTGAATCGCTTGAAAACAGCAGGCTTTACGGTGGCTGCAGACACCTCGGCGGAGGAGCGCCTCTTCGATACGCTCGCCGCTCGCTACGCATCGCTGCCCGGTGGTTCCGAGGTCGCGACCGCCCGTCAGACGCGGGCGCTTGCCGGTTGGGAGTCGGCCTCGGGCAAGGCAGACGCACGCAAAAAAACGGATAAAAAACAGAATCCTTCGGTCGTTGCGTGCCCGTCGGCCCACGGGAAGCTCGACGTGGCGGCGGCCGAGTTCGAGCCGGCGACCGGTGGCGAAGCCTGCTGGGACGCGTGGGTCTCCGAAACGGCCAAGCGGTTGACCGAGGGGGACAGCGTCGAGGACGTTTCACGAGCGATTTTGCTCTTTTCCGAGCGCCCCCAGCGCCGGCCAACGGCGGCGGCCCTCGCGGAACGCCTCGAGAAGCTCGTCGGCCTCGGCAAGGACGGCCGTTTCACCTTGGGCGGCATCGCCGGCCCCCGCGACGACGCCCATCGCGCCCTTCGCAGCCTCACCTACGCGGCACTCCTCGCCATTGTCGGTGAGCGCCCCGCCAACGGGCAGCGCGCCACCCCGGAGACGCTCCGGAGCAAGCTCCTCACCGAGCAGGCGGCCGATGGCGGCTTTGGAAGTCCCGAGGCGACACGCTGGGCGCTCTCCGCCCTCGGCGCGTTTGCCGGCACACCTGTCGGCGACGGACGAGCGGCGGCGTCCGACGGCGACCACCGTATGGTCGCCCCGTCGGTGACGATCGGTGATGGGGATGACGTCGAGAAATCGGTGGTTTTCGTAGGAGATATTGCCCGTTTTGCGCTTCCCGCGGGCGCTGCAGCCGTACGCGTTCAAGCGGGGGACGCGCCCGTTCTTGTTCGCGTTTCGCGCACCGTGACGCGCTCCTGGCTCGCGCCGCCGCGGCCGCTGGAAGGGGCGGTCACTACCAAATGGGAGACGTCCACGAAGGTCGCAGACCCCGAAAATCCTGAAAAAGAGCTCGTAAAGAGCGACGTCGGGCGCCTCTACGTCACGTTCCCCGGCGACGGACGAAGCAAGACGCTCCACCTCACGCTCCCCCCCGGCGCCGTCCCCGCGGCCGCGATCGATGGCCTCGTGCGGTTCGGAAGTTCCCTAGATCTCACCCGAAAAGCCGATGGAGCGCCCCAGGTCGTCACGATCCCGTTGCGCTACACGCTCGCCGGGACCTTCCGCGTCCCGGAAGGCTCGGTCACGTACACCGACGGTCGGGCGCCAGCGGAAGTCGTTCCGTCGACGGTCGTCACCGTCGCACCGTGACTCATAAGGCGTTAGAGTTCCTATGCTTCTAGCCGTGCTTCTCGGCCTTGCCGGCGATCCTTCGCCGGAGCCGCATCCGACCCAGCACGACCTTTGGCCGTCGCTCGTCGTCGACGCGGGCGTCGGCATCGTCCGTAGGAGCGCCACCTGGAACCCTGCGGGAGCGTTGGGGCTTGCGGGGGGCGTCACCCGCACCAGCTCCCGCGATGGTCGCATTCGTCTCCTCCTTGGGGCGCACGCCGGCTTCGTGGTGGCCCCCGGCGCAAACTACGGAAATTTCACAGGAACTGTCGGTACCGCCGTCAGCGATTACCTGCTCATCGCCCTCCGCGGCGGGCCGACGCTCACCATCGCCGGCCAGTTTGGCGGGCGCCTCGGCGCGCGCGTCACGCTTTTCCACCTTTTCGGACCGGAAGTCTTCGTGCAGCACACCTTCGGCCTTCGCGAAGTCCCGCCAACAACGAGCGTAATTCTCGCCCTTTCCGTCGACGTGCCTGCGACGCTGATGATGGGCCTCTAGCGAGAAACGGGTTCTCCGGTCCGGCGTCTCGCCGGACGGAGACAAACGGAAAAAGCCCCGGTGCCGTCTAGGACGGCATTCGGGGCTTCATCGGTGATCGTGCAGCGCGTTCAGCGCGGGAGTTCGCTGACACCGCGGATCGACCAGTGCTGCTCGGGGACCGGATAGCCCGCTTCGGTAAAGGCATCGACAATCGCCTTGGTCGTCGCGAAGTAGACGTCCCAATAGACGGCATTCGGGCAGAAAGGGCGGACGGCGAGGACCGGGCCTGCGAGGGTGAAGCGCAGAATTTCTACGCTCGGCTCATTGACGGTGCCCTCGATTTTCTTGAGTCGCTCTTTCAGCCGTGCGATCGCGTCGCGCGGGTCAACTCCGTGGGGAAGCTGGGCTTCAAGCTCCACGCGGCGGAACGAATTTGCTTCGAAATTCTGGATGTTGTCCGAGAAGAGCTTGTTGTTACCGACGTAGACGCGGACGTTGTCCGGCGTGTCGATCCCGGTGACGAATAGCCCAATTTCACGGACTGTTCCGGTGATTCCGGCGGCGGTAACGAAGTCTCCGACTTTGAACGGCCGGAGAACGACGAGGAAAACGCCCGCTGCGAAATTTGAGAGGAGCCCCGAAAGAGCGGTTCCGATTGCGAGCGCGGCCGCTGCGAAGACCGCGGCAAAGGAGGTCGTATTGATGCCGAAGAGGCTGAGGACGGCGAGGAGGAGGAGGAGGTTCATCACCACCCCCGCCGCCGACTCCGCGTAGCGCTTCAGCGTCGCGTCGAGGTGCTGGCGGTTAAGGGCCGCTTCGATCGCCTTCTTCACGAGGCCGATCGCGAAGCGTCCAATCACGACAAGGAGGAATGCGCCGACAAGTTTCTTTGAAAGATCAAAGCCTTGGGCGACGAGCGTTTCGGCGATCGGCCCGGCGGCGGTGGGAATTTGCATGGCGCTCGGCTCAGCAGCCGGCATGCCGAGTTCCGCCGTTTGGGGGGCCCCGCGTGAACGCTAACGAATTGCGTATTTTGCCCCTGAGGCCGTTGCGGTCGGCAGCCCGCAATGCCGCTCCACTGCGACGACGGTCAGGAAGGCTTTCCAGCTTGCGGTGCCGGCGGGCAGTCTCTTCAATTGCTTAAAGACAGCTGCCACGCTGGCGTCCTCAAAGGCGTAGCGGCTGCTGTCCGTCCCAATAGCGGAGGCTCACGGCGTCGCGGGCGGGGGCCGGCCGTGTTGCGCGTTGCGTTGCTGCCGTTGGCCTTCACGCAGTGAGGTGGCGAGGCGACACTTTCGCGGAGATCCCTCCACGACCAACTGCTTGGATTCCCTACGCCTTTTCTCATTGCCCGTGAAGTATTTCGTTTTCCTGGGGGCCCCTTCCGAGTAGCGGACTCTGGCCCGTTCTTTGCGCGACGCGCATCGATAGGTCCTGGCGGCGACCGTTCCCCCCGACGATCGCCCGAACGTGTTCTCCGACCCGGCGTCTCCAGCCCACCGTCCCGGTGGAGTCCTGGCCGTGCGCCTTTTCCCCACCGATCCCCCCCCTTTGTCTGCCCTTCCGATCGCCGCCCCGCGCTACCGCCCCATCGCCCGCCTTGCCCAAGGCGGCATGGCTTATGTGTTCCTCGCACGTGCCGAAGGGCCGGCTGGCTTCGCGAAGCTCGCCGTATTGAAGCGATTGAAGCTCGCAGAGACCGAGGATGAGAATCAGGATCTCGCGCGCATGTTTCTTCAGGAAGCGCGCCTTACTGCTCAATTGAATCACGCAAACATCGTTCAGACGTTTGACGTGGGGCAGGACGGTGATGGTCCCTACCTTGCCATGGAATATTTGGAAGGTCAGACACTTGCAACCGTCCTCAAACGGGCAAATCGCGAAGGATTTTCGTTGCCGCGCAACGTCCATCTGCACGTAATTGCGGAAACACTCAATGCCGTTCACTACGCGCATACGTTCGTGAATCAGCTCGGCGTCGCGATGCCGATTGTCCATCGCGATGTGAGCCCTCAAAACATTTTCATCACCTACGATGGCGCCATTAAGCTGCTCGACTTTGGCATCGCCCGAAGTGCGTCCCGTGAAGGGGTCGAGGACACGCGCCACGGCGTGTTGAAGGGCAAAGTCGCCTACATGGCCCCCGAGCAGGTCTCCCGGCCGAGCGAGGTGGATGGGCGCGCCGATATCTTTTCGGCGGGGGTGCTACTCTGGGAAGCTCTTGCAAAGACTCGCTTTTGGGGGGATGCGAAGGAGCTTGAGATCCTGGCGCAGCTCGCGAAGGGGCACTTCGTCGAGGCCCCCTCCGCCCACGATGCCGACGTCCCCGCGAGCCTGGACAGCGTCACGCGGCAGGCAGTCGCCTTTGACCGCGAGCGCCGCTTCGCGACCGCCCAGGAATTTCTCGAAGCGCTCGAGGCGGCGATCGCTAGCGCTGGTCAGACGACGAGCGCGCGCGAGATCTCCCGCTTCATGACGACCCACTTCGCGACCGATCGCGAAAAGGCGCGCGCCGCCGTCGAGGCGTACAGCAAGCGAGTTCTCTCGGAAGAGTCTCAACTTCCACAGCTTTCTGCCGACGATGAGGCCGGGTCCCGCTCCAACGACGCCCCCCTCTCCGACGCTCCCAGCGGGCACTCGACGCCGTCGCCGGCGCCGAAAAGTCGCTCCGGGGTGCTCCCGCGGCGGCGCTCCTACGCGACGCTTCCGCCAAGAAGCCTTGAGCGCGCGGTGCCTGTTGCCGACCCGGGTGGAAGTGGGCCCGCCGTCTCGCTCCCCCCCGCTGCCCCTTCCGCCTCGCCAAACCGTGTGCCGCTCTTTGCCATCGCTGCCGTTGCGGTCGTTGCGCTTGCCGCCGCCGCCTTCTTTGCCACGAAAAACGGCGCCGCCCCGGCGTCGACGCTCGCCGCGCCCGCCCCGGTATCGGTGCCGACCGCTGAGGCCGTGAAGGCGAGCGCCCCATCCCCGACGACCGCAGCGACCGGTGAAGCGCCGAAGACGATTGCGCTAAAAGTCTCTGTAAGTCCCCTAAATGCAAAGGTATTTCTTGATGACCGCCCGCTCGGCGCAAACCCCTTCGACGGGCGAATGGCGGTGAGCGATGGCAAGCACACCCTCCGTGCGGAGGCGCCCGGCTTCACCTCGCGCAGCGCCGAACTCCCGCTCGATCGCGATCGCGAGGTCGAGTGGGTGCTTGCGGCGGTCCCGAACGGCGCGAGCGGCCGCTACCTGCCCGCCGCCGCGAACGTGGCGCCCGCAGCGGCAGCGGACGGCGCGAAGCCGGCCTCGACCATCGAAGAACTTACGCCAAGGGCCGTCACCAAGCCGGTCCTCGATACCGACGCGCTCCGCTGATTCACTATGAAATCCAAGATTTTATCTGACGCCTCTCGCCGTTTGCTCGCTGCGGCCGTCGTTGGGCTTTCCCTCGCCGCCCCCGCGGTCGCCCTCGCTGACGACGCAGAAGGCGTCCAGCACTTTGAGCGCGGCGTCGCCCTCTACCAGGACGGTTCTCTGGAAGGCGCCCTCACCGAGTTTGAAGCCGCCTACAAGATCACGAAAAACTTCAAGCTTCTCTTTAACATCGCCCTCTGCCAGGCCGACCTAGGCGACCCCGTTGGCGCCCTCGCGAGCTACGAGCGCTATCTCGCCGATGGCGGCGGTCAGGTCGCCGGAAAGTCCGAGCAGGCCCGCGAGCAGGTCGCTCGGCTGAAGCGCATGGTCCAGCCGATCACTCTCACAAGCGATGCACCGGAAGGCACCGAACTCTTTGTCGATAACGTCCGCGTCGGCACGCTCCCACGCACGACGCCGCTCGTCGTCAAGCTCGGTACGCGGACGTTTACCGCCAAGCATGGGGAGCAGACGGTGACGAAGGCGGTGACGATCGTCGCCGGGAACGGCCCCGTCGCGCTTTCGTTTCCAAGTGCTGGAACTTCCAAGTCGGACTCCGGAACGGTGCGCCAGGAATCGGCCCCAAAGCCGGCCCCCCAGGAGGCAGGACCGGCGGCGCCTTGGTTGCCATGGACCATCGCCGGCATCTTCGGTGCGTCGGCGACGGTCACCGGCCTCCTCGCCATCGACGCCCGCAACGACGCCGCGCGGGCGGCGGCGACCTACGGATCCCGGACGAGCGACCTTGATGGGCCCCAGAAGCGCGCGAATTCGATGGCGTTGGCGACCGACCTTCTCCTTGGCGCGACCGTCGTATCTGCCGGGATCGCGACCTACTTCACGATCCGGTGGGCGGGGGCCGACGGAAAAACGACCGGTCGCATCCACCTCACCCCTCGGGGGACCGGCGTCGTTCTCGGAGGTGAATTCTGATGCAGTTCCGAATGTTTGCAGCTTCCGCCGTCGGCGCGACCTTCGCCGTCGCCTGCCTCGATACCTCGCCCACCGTCACCCTTGGTCGTGATGCCGGGACGACCGACGGCGGCACGCTCGTGCTTCCGGGCGAGCTCCTCCCCGCGGATCCCCCGAATTGCCTCCCTTGCGCGGCAGCCAAATCCTCGGATTTGCGAACGAATCGCGTCTGCGTCGGCGACGCCACCCCGACGCGTCCGAACTCAAGCACCCGTCTCGCCGCCTTCCTCACCTGCGCCTGCCGGACGTCCTGCGCAAGCGCCTGCGCCGATTCCTGCAGCGGCGCGCCAATGACGACCGCCTGCGAGCTCTGCACCAGCACTTCCTGCGCGACCGAGCGCGCCGCCTGCGAGGCGCCATGATTCCCATGCGTATTCCAAGCCTTCTTGTTCTTTGTGGAATTCTCGGTTCGCTCCCACCAATCGGCTGCTCGGCGATCGTGGCCGCCGATCCGGTGCAGTGTACAAGTGATTCGGAATGCACCGCCCGCGGCCCCGACTTCCAAGGGACCGGTTGTGCGTTGGCCGGTCCAAATAAAGGATTTTGCGTAGAAAATCGCTCCGCCTCCGTCGGCGAGTGCACGACGAACGCCGACTGCGTCGACCTCACCGGCCCAGGATCGGTGTGCACCGTCGACGCCGCACAGCCGCGCTGCGTGCCTCTCCTTGGTGACGACTGCCCACTCACCTACGGCAATCCCTTCGTGGAAAATACGGTGACGTTCGCGCTCCTCGGCGACTTCACCGCGAATGATCCTGGTCGTGGTCGCGACCTAGGAAACTTTGAAGCGGCCTCGCTCGCCCTCTCTGAATTTCAACAACAGAGCAGCTTTGCGCTCGCCGGCAATCGGCGCATCGCCCTCGTCGGATGCAGTCAAGCGCGCCCAAAGGCGACGACCGCACGGCTCGCCGCTGCGGGAATCAAAGCCATTTTGGGCCCTTCGGATCCGGCGAAGTTGGTCCGGGTTGTTGAGCAGTCTGGCGCCTTCGGGATCCCCGTCTTCGCGACCTCCGCTGCCCAAAACACGGCGGTCTCCGTGCCCGGCGGCACGAGTGCCGTCTTCCTGACCGGCTCAAGCCAAGACGGTGTTGTGGCGGGGATCAATGGGGTACTCAGCGACCTTTCTGGCACCGTGCGGGCGGCGCGCAATCGCGGTTTCGTCCGCGTTGCTGTGCTCGTCGATGGGTCTCTTGAGGCGTACGCGCCGGTCCTTCGCGAGAAGCTTATCTTTAACGGAAAGACGGCGCTTCAAAACCAGGCAGATGCGAGCTGCGCCAATTGCTATACCGCCGTCTCGCTTACCCGAGATGGTGCGCCTATTGCGCCTTCCGAAATCGCCGCATCGCTGGCGGAGTTCAAAGCCGATATCGTGATTCCGCTGAGTGAAGGGGGCTTTGGAAACTACCTCGCACGCGTGGAAGCCCTCCCGGCGCCGGCCGTCCCCCCCTACTACCTCGCCCCATTTATCGACGTGGAGGATGCCAGCTATCACGTTGAACTTGCGTCCCATTCGACGCTGCAAAGTCGAGTCATCGGCTTCCGTCCGCTCCGCCAGGAGTCGGCCTACGCGTCGTTTGAGTCTAGGTACCGATCCTTCGCCGCCGCGGAAGCGGGGCCGGGCCCGATGCCGAGTTTGCAAAATGTGCGCATCTACGAGGCGACTCAGCTCGCCATCTATTCCACATTCATGGCGAGTCGCGGCGGGGCAAATGGGCGCTTTGAGGGGGCCCAAGTCGCTGCGGCGGTGCCGCTCGTGACCGCACCCGGGGCCGAGACCATCGATGTCGGACCGCTCGGTATCCCAAATGCGGTGGGGGCCCTTGCTCGCACGGGAAAAATGAACCTTAACGGACTCTTTACATCGTTCATGTTCCTGCCGAATCGCTCGGCTGCAAATGCCTGGGAGGTCTGGTGCATGGATGGAAGTGGCCGCTATGGCGCGACGAAGCGAACGATGACGGTAACTGGCGAATGGACAGGCGTCCCCGCCGTCTGCGGGGCGGCCCAATGAGCCGCCGGTCGCTCCCGCTTCTCGTCCTTCTTTCCGCCTTCGCGGCGCCTGGCGTCGTCGGGTGTACGAGCGAAGCGGCC
>JAAFHJ010000210.1 GCA_013298325.1 Myxococcales bacterium
GAGGTGAACCCAAAGGCGGAGCCGCCGGTCTGCAAAATCCTCGACTTCGGCAAGTACAAGTACGAAGAAAAGAAGAAGACCGCCGAGGCGAAGCGCAAGCAGACCGTCGTCGAAATCAAGGAAGTGAAGCTTCGTCCGAAGACGGACGACCACGACCTCGACTTCAAGGTCCGCGCCGCACGCCGCTTCATCGAAGCCGGCCACAAGGTGAAGTTCACCGTCCGCTTCCGCGGTCGTGAGATCACCCACCCGGAAAAGGCGCAAGAGCAGCTCACCTTCATCCTTCCGAAGCTGGAAGACATCGCGAACATCGAGTCGCGTGCAATGATGGAAGCGCGAACCATGACCGTCATGGTCGCCCCTAAGCCGGCGATTATGCAGCGTGTGGCGCTCCTTAAGGCCCAGCGCGAGAAGGATCGTCAGGTCGCCGAGAAGGAAGGTCGCGTCTACGAGTCTGAGCCCGAGCTGCCCGACTTGGAAGATGATGACGATGATGACGACGACGAGGACAATGACGACGCCGGTGAGGCGAAAGCGCCCCCCGCGAAGTGAAGAAAAGCCCCGAGTTTCTCGGGGCTTTTTCGTTGTTCTGGGCGTACCCTCCAATCCGGTGAGCGACCCCATGCCGGCAAAATCAGAAACCGCGACGAAGGGGCGCGTTCTCCCATCCGGCGCGTCGCTCCTCGCCGGCGTCGCACTTGCTCTCGTCGTCGGCGTCGTCGGCGGGCGCCTCGCCGTCGCGGGGCTCGCATCGCGGGCCGCCGCGAGTTTGCATGCCGCGATCGACCGCCCTATCTCGCCGCCCCTCGCGGAGGCGGGCTTCGGCGCGCCCGACGCTCACGCCGAAGAGGAGCCGCTCGACGTTCGTTTTGCGGAGGGGCCCCAAACCATGGACGATCCGCGGCTCGCGTTGCGGCCCCGCGAGCGGCGTGTCGCGCCTCCCGATCCTGGGCGACTTGCGCTCTTTCCGGCCCGAAGCGAAACGGGACAAGATTTCGGAACGCTTGAAAAAAAGCCGGTACCGAAGGGGATCTTCATCCCGGCGGCGACCATCGTCCGTTTCGCCAAACGCGCAAACGTGCAGGGTACACCGGTTGCAACGGGGATTGAAGTCCACGGCGCGAGCGCCCTCGGTGTCGCCGACGGCGACGTCCTCACCCACGTCGACGGCCAGAAGGTAGCGAGCGTCGCCGACGCGACCGCGATCGTGCTCCGTGCGATCGGTGCCGGTCGGAGTTCGGTCAGCGGCACGCTGGCACGGGGCGAAGCGACCTACCCAATCACCGTCGAGATTCCGGCGTCGGTCTCTGGGAAAAAGCCGGCCAAATAGTGCGCTTGTGAAGGGGCCTGAATGTTGCCATAAGGCGACTATGGCCGAACGAAAGCTCCGCATTCTTGTCGCCAAGCCCGGGCTCGATGGGCACGACCGTGGCGCAAAGGTCGTCGCCCGCGCGCTTCGTGACGCCGGCTACGAAGTCGTCTACACGGGTCTCCATCAAACACCCGAAATGATTGCGAACGCCGCTGTTCAAGAGGACGTCGACGCCGTCGGCCTTTCGATCATGAGCGGCGCCCACAACACGCTGTTCCCCGCGGTCATGGAGGCGCTCCGTGCCAAGGGGGTCGATGACATCGTCGTCTTCGGCGGCGGCATCATCCCCGAGAGCGACAAGACCCGCCTCGAAGCGGCAGGCGTGAAGGGCATCTTCACCCCAGGCACCCCCCTCGAAGGCATCATCACCTGGGTCCGCGACAACGTGCAGCCGCGCGGCTGACGGGTTGCCCCCCTGGCACGGGCCAGGCTAAACGGCCGTGGGCCAGGGGGGATGCAGCGCGAAATCGCAGAAAACGCTGCGTTTCCCGTTTGGCACGCCGGTTTCAGTAGACAATCCCGCATCGAGCGCCTGCGTCCACCTTCGGGCGCCCCGTCTCTTTGCGGGAAGTTTTTTGTCCGTGAATCGCCTTTCCGCGTTGCTCCTCGGCTTTTGCGCCTCCTTTTCCACCCTGTCGGCGGTCGCCGCCTGCGCCGACTTTGAGCCGAGCGTCGCCGAAGTGCCGACACCGGCCACCGATGCTGCCGCCGCGGACGATCCCTCGGTTTCGACGGTAGAAATCGTTCGCGGGGTCCCCGACCGGGGGCGCGATCCGGCGGTCGTCTCCGTCGACGTCAACGGGGAGGGCTTCTGCACCGGGACCTTGATCGCCAAAGATATTGTGCTGACTGCGCGCCATTGTGTGGCGCGGACGAGCGAGACGATTGCGTGTCCACCGGACACCGTCCAGGTTCACGAAGGATACCCTCCGGCGCGCCTCGGAATTCGCCTTGGCGACGTCTACGACCGGGGAGCCCCCTTTGATGCCGTCGGGCGCGAGGTGATCGCCCCGTCCGGAACGACGATCTGCGATGCCGATATTGCCGCGATTGTTCTCGACCATCCATTGACGAATATTCGTCCGATTGCAGTTCGCCCGCTCGGACCGCGCGTTGGTGAGCGAATTCGGGCGGTTGGATTCGGCGCGCGCGGCGATAGTGCCGGCGCGGGGGTGAAAATGGTGCGCGAACATGTGCCGATTCTCCGGGCGACGCCCGGCGAATTTCTGGTCGGTGAAGCGACCTGCCAAGGGGACTCTGGCGGGCCGGCTCTCGATGAAAGTACCGGCGATCTCGTCGGCGTCGTTTCGCGGGGGGGCCCGTCCTGCGAGGGGGCCAACGTCCACAATATTTACACGCGCGCCGATGCGTGGATGTGGCTCGTTCAACGAGCCCTTGCGCGGAGCGGCTTGCCCCGCGAGGGGGCGGACGGCGGAGCAAAGGGGGCCGGCACCCCTGACTCGCCGCGGCCACTTACCGATACAGGTGCAGTCTGCACGCAAGCGAGCGACTGTGCGGCCGGCGTCTGTGCGCTCTCCGGCGAAACCGGGTACTGTACACGCACCTGCGGAACCGGCGATCGATGCCCTACCGGCTTCCATTGCAAGAAGCGCACGGGGTTCACCACCCCGGTCTGCACAAAGGTCTAACGGGCGTCGCTCAGTGCCGGTTTCTTCGCGGCCGTGACACGTCGCGTCGCATGATTTCCGCGGTCGGAGACGTCTACGTGGATTGACCCGACCGCCAGCGGCGACCTAAGAAGCCGCAGCTATGAACTTCGAGCCTGCCGAGCACCACGCGATTCTCCGAAAGATGGTCCGCGACTTCGCCCGTGCCGAAGTGGCCCCCCACGCACGTGCCTGGGACGAGGAGGAGCGCTTCCCGAGCGAGATCATGCCCAAGCTCGCCGAACTTGGGCTTCTCGGGATCCGTATTCCGGAGGAGTTCGGTGGATCCGGAATGGATACGACCTCTTACGCGATTTGCGTCGAAGAGCTCGCCCGTGTGGACGGCTCGCTCTCGCTCACCGTGGCGAGCCACAACGGTCTCGGAACCGGCCACATTCTTTCGTTCGGCTCGGAAGCCCTCAAGCAGAAGTACCTGCCGAAGGCGGCGACCGGCGAGTGGTTGGCCGCCTGGGCGCTCACCGAGCCCGGATCTGGGAGCGATTCCTCCGGCCTCGCGACGACCGCCAAGCGCACCGCCGATGGGCGGTGGGTCATCAACGGAACGAAGATGTTCATCACGCAGGGGAGCGTCGGCGGCTTCTGCGTGGTCCTTGCAAAGACGAACTTCGACGTCCCGAAGCAGAAGGGGATCACCGCCTTCGTCGTCGACCGGGGCACCCCCGGCTTCCGCGCGAGCAAACACCTTGAGAAGCTCGGCTGCCGCTCTTCGGACACCTGCGAACTCACCTTTGAGGATTGTATCGTTGACGACTCTCAGCGCGTCGGCGAGATCGATCACGGTTTCATCGACACGATGAAGATCCTCGACCGCGGCCGAATTTCCATCGCCGCGATGGCGTTGGGCCTCGGCTACGGCTCCCTCGATGCTGCCGTGACGTACGCAAAAGATCGCAAGCAGTTCGGCCGCGCCATCGCCGATTTCCAAGCGATTCAATGGATGTTGGCTGACGCGAAGACCGAGCTCGATGCCGCGAGTCTCCTCGTCTACCGCGCCGCCTGGCTCGCCGACGAGGGGCGCCCGTATTCGAAAGAGGCGAGCATGGCGAAGCTGTTCGCGTCCGAGGCCTCCAGCCGCGCCATCAACAAGGCGCTCCAGGTCCACGGTGGCTACGGCTACACGCGGGAGTTCCCCGTTGAGCGCCACCTCCGCGACGCGAAACTCTGCGAAATCGGCGAGGGGACGAGCGAAGTCCAGCGCCTCGTGATCGCCAAGCACCTCCTCGCGGAGTGACGCGTCCGTCCGCGAAGCCGGAGACGGCGCGGAGTTCTCGGCAATCGCCTTACGGCGACCCGCGGGACGGCCGGTCCGGTACCTTTGCGGGTACCGGACTTTTTCGTGGGCGGTGCTCAGGGGCAAGATCCCCCTTTCCATCGTGATCGAAGCCCGATAGTTGATGCACCAACGAATCGCCTCTGCCGCTGGCAGGGGCGTTTCGCGTCCATCAGCACGGGGCGCGCGAAGGCAGCGAGCCCCACGCCACTTCCCACCTGTTCATCTGTTTAGCGCGCTTAAGCGACGATCCGAATTCTGATCGGAGATCAGTGAAAAAGCTGGAGGAGCGCCCGTTCAGGGGGCCGGCTTTTGTTGACAGTGGGAAAGCGGTTCCCATAGGTTCGGCGAATCGGTGGGAAAAAGTGCCAAACCAGCCCATGGCCACCCGGACGCGGGGGAATGTGCTGCAAACGCCCGGATTCTTATCGCTCTCGATGCGGGCCCCGCATCGAGTCCTCACGAGGGGCCCTGAGCGCGCGCTTCCGCGACGCCCAGGCACCTGGCGCCCCCCGGCGCTCGGTGAACCCGCTCTTTCGTGACTGTCGGACGGCGAGGGATCGATGTTTCGCGGGCGCTACGAGCACACCATCGACGCGAAAGGACGGACGAGCTTGCCAGCTCGCTACCGAGAAGTCCTTGCGTCGACGGGGGCCGTCGCGGGGGCCTCGGGGAGCGAGCGGCGCATCATGCTGACCTCGGGTCTCGACCCGTGCCTCGTCGCCTACGCGATCCCCGAGTGGAACGCCTTCGAGGAGAAGCTCGCGAAGCTCCCCCAGTTTGATCGCGCAGTTCAAAAGCTTCGACGCATCTACGTGTCGGGCGCCGTCGAGTGCGATGTCGACGACAACGGCCGGATCCTCATCCCGCCGACCCTCCGTGAGCACGCCGGTCTCGTCAAAGATGTCATCTGGGCAGGATCCGGGAAGTACGCAGAACTTTGGGACAAAGACGCGTGGAAGCGCGCCTTCGAGACCACCGAAGACGAGCGCGCCGACATCGCCGGCCGCCTCGCAGAGCTCGGCCTATGAAATCGGCCCAGCTGGCACTCCCCGGGCTCCTCGGCGTCGGCGACGACGAGTGGGTCTTTTCTGAAGACGTGGAAGGCGAGGATTCGATCGTGAGCTTTCAGCACGAAACGGTGCTTCGTGGCGAAGTCGCCGAGGCGGTACTTGCCGGGCTCGTTGACGCAACCGCCACCAGTGAATTTCCTCGTATCGTCGATGCGACCCTCGGTGGTGGCGGTCACACCGAAGCGATCCTCGCCGCTCATCCGACGGTGCGCGTCTACGGCATCGATCGCGACGCCAACGCGCGCGCGGCGGCAAGCGAGCGCCTCGCCCCGTTTGGCGAGCGCTTCATACCGATCGCGGCACCGTTCTCCCGGCTCGCCGAGGTCCTCGGGGAGCTCGGTGTATCCTACATCGATGGGATCTGTGCCGATCTCGGTGTATCTTCTCCCCAACTCGACGACGCCCGCTACGGAATGAGCTTCCGCCGCGAAGGGCCGATCGACATGCGGATGGATACGACGAGCGGCGAAACCGCCCTCGAAATGATTGAGCGCCTCGGCGACGACGAGCTCGCCAATGTGCTCTTTCACTACGGCGACGAGCGCCGTTCCCGCCGCATTGCCCGCTCGGTGAAGAAGGCGTCGGCGGAAGGGGAGCTGCGGACGACCCTCGACCTCCGCCGTGCCATCGTGCGCGCGGTCGGGCCGGTGCGTGTCGGCGGCGTCGACCCGGCGACGCGCACCTTCCAGGCGCTCCGAATCGCCGTGAACCGTGAGCTCGACGAACTCGACGCGCTCCTCGTCGCGATCCCGCAGGTGCTTCGCCCCGGCGGACGGGCCGCGATCATTAGCTTTCATTCGCTCGAAGATCGCAAGATCAAACAGGCTTTTTCCTTGCGTGAGTCCTTTGAAGGGGTCTCGCGGAAGCCGATTATCCCTTCCGACGATGAGCAGGCGCTCAACGTACGCGCACGGAGCGCGAAGCTCCGCGTGGCGGCACGGGTCGGCGCTGAGGACGAGGCCGAGGTGGTCGCCAAAGTGGAGACTGGCCACGATCGTTACCTCGCTCGCCGCGGCGGAAAAAAGCTGACGCGCACGACGGTCACCGAAGCGGGGGACGAATGAGCGCGACGGTGGCTGCACCGCACCCCGGGGCCGCTCGCCCCAAGGCGCGCATCATTCATCGCGCGTTCCTGCTCACGTGGACGCTCGCCGTTGCCGCCACTGGATCGGCATTTGTTGTGCATTTGGCACTCCGCGGTCGCGTTGTTGAAGCGAACCAAGAATTGGCAAAGGCACGTGCGGAACAGGCTCGATTGAGAGAAGTGCAGCGCGTGCTCGCCCTTGAGGCGGCTAGCTACAAGACGCCCGAGCGCGTGGAGACGGTCGCCCGTTCGCTGCTCGGAATGGCGCCACCGACCGACGACCGGATTGTGATGATGAACGGCGTCAAGCAGAGCGCTGCACCGGCTTCGAGCGTCCCACGCCCGGCGGGGAGCGTTGTCGCTCAGGACAGGCCGGCGCACCCATGAGAAATCTCGACCCGAACCGCGCGAAATGGATTCGCTTTCGCATGGGGGCGCTGCTTGTGCTCGTCGCCTCCGGCTTCGGCGCGCTCGCGTCGACCGCCTGGCGCGTTCAGGTCGAGGAGGGGCACGCCTGGCGGGCCGCCGCTGAAGCGCAGAGCAAGCGAAAGCTGCATGTTGCACCGAAACGCGGCACCATCTCGGACCGCCACGGGACTCCCTTTGCGGTCAGCATTGAAGTCCCGTCGCTCTCCGTCGACGTCGCCGAGCTCCTCCATGGCGTCGAAGGGCAGGAGGCGCAGGCGCAGGCGCTCATGGACGCGGCGCGCACGCTCGCGAAACCGCTCGCTCTCGACGAGCACGACCTCTACCAGAAGCTCTCGAAAAAGAAGCGTTTTCAGTGGATCAAGCGGCGTCTGTCCGCCGAGGAAGTTACCGCCGTCCAGGCGCTCGTCGATCCCCGCAAGACCGATCCGAACGCGAAGCCTTTGAAGGGCCTTTCCATCGACGGCGAGGGGCAGCGCTACTACCCGGCGCGCACACTGCTCGGGCCTGTCCTCGGGCGCGTCGCCCCCGACGGGACCGGACAAGAGGGGCTCGAACTCGCGCTGGACGAAGAACTCCAGGGGCATGCGGTGGAGGCGTCCAAGGGGGGCGACGACGGCGCCCACGCCGAGGACGCCGCGACCGGCCACGGCATTGAGCTCGCCATCGACGAGGGGATCCAGCACGTCGCCGAGCGTGAGATCGAAGCGGCCCTCAAGACCTACGAGACACGCGGCGCGAGCATTGTCGTGCTCGACCCGGAAACTGGCGAAATTCTTGCGCTTGCATCGGCCCCCGGCTTCAATCCGAACGACTTCGTCCCGACGAAAGACGACACCCGGTTGAACCACGCCGTTGTCGATCGCTTCGAGCCCGGCTCGGTCATGAAGGTCTTCACCTTTGCCGCGGCGCTCTCGAAGGGGGTCCTCGCCGAGAACGAGAAGATCTACTGCGAGCACGGCTACTACGAACTCGCCGGGGCGAAATCCACGATACCCATGAGAATGACCTGCTCACGCCGACGCAGATTCTCGCAAAGAGCTCGAACATTGGCACATTGAAGATCGC
>JAAFHJ010000214.1 GCA_013298325.1 Myxococcales bacterium
GATCTCGGGCGGGAGCCGTCGGGACCATCGTCGGCATCGGAGAGGTAGGCGGCGTTCGGTTGGCGGAGCGCCTTGCCGACCGCAGTGACAACGGCGTCGACGAGCTCGCGGGAGGGCGGTAGCACCTTGCCATCGCGGGTCGCCGCTTGCCGGGCCCAGGTGGCGACCTCGGGATCGGCGTCGTCGAGGGCGACGAGCTTGTCGCGGAGGCCACGGGCGGCGGCATCCCAGGTAGCCGTGGAGAAGCTCACGGCGACGTCCTGGTCCATCCGGGGGACGCCTTCCTCCTGGCGGCGAATCGGGGTGTTCTGCACGGTATAGACGCGCAGCAAGCGCCCGTCTTTCTTGGTCTCTACCGGCTTTCCGAGGAGCGGATGTGCGAGGAAGATCCCCTTGATCGACTCGGGGAGATCGACGCGGATCTCGCCGGCGACGACGCGGGTCCGTTCGGGGAGGAGATCGGCCCCTTCGAAGCCGAGCGTGCCGTTCGCGTCGGGGAGCGCCCAGCTTTCGTAGAGCGCCTCCACATAATCACCCGGCTCGAGCTGGGAGAGATCGGCGTGGTTTTGGGCCGCTTGCGGCGTCTTTTCGGGTTCAAGGATGCGGCCGTCCTGCTTGTGGACGCGGCGACGGAGCACTTTGAAGCGCTCGCGGCCGAGGGCGTAGGCGGGGGGCGCCTCCGCGTTCTCTTCGACGTCGGTGGTACCGTCGACGCGACGCAGATCGAAGGTCGTCAGATGAAGGACGCCACTCTGCGAAATTTCATAGCTTTCGTCGTGGCGGAGGACGACGGTCCCCGCACCTGGGAACGCCTTCGCCGCCAGGTCTTTGGCCACGAGCTTCTCGGCGACCCCATCGAAGGGGAGCGGCGTCGAGCCCGATGCCACGCGCAGGGCGGCGGCGAGGTTCATCGGCGAGTCGCTCGCTTTGCGTGCATTCTGCAGGAAGGTGTCTCGGCCGGCCCCCGGCGTCGCCGCGGCGTCGAGCCCTGGCAGGAAGGCGAGCGTTCGGTCGCCGGGGGCGAGCTTGGCCGCTTCGGCGTCGCGGCGGGCAGTGTCGCCGTCGCGCATCGCATCCCGGAGGCGGTCACCGCGAACGACGGCTTCGTCGCCATACAATTTTGCCAAGCGATCCAGCTCTTTGGAGGCCGCGGCGAGGTCTCCGCGGTAGAGGGAAGCCTCCCGGCAGCTCCGTGTATCCTGCATGTGCCCCGGCTCCGAACTGCAGCGGAAGGCGAGGTTGGCGGCGGCATCCCGGGGCACGAGCAAAGAGGCGACGTCGACCTCCGTCGCCGTCTTCGGGAAGGTCGCGTGGGCGTCGGCGACGAGCTTCGCCGCCTCGTCGGGGAGCGGATCGCGGCCGAAAAGACCCGCCTTGAAGGCGACCACGACGGCGTGCGCCTTCGGGGTCAGGTCTTTTTCGTGCTTGGCGAGGTCGTTCAGGGCGAAGAAGCGCGCCTCCGCGGGGGCCCGTCGCGCCCCTTCGAGCTTCGCGTGGCCTAGCACCGCTTCCCAAGAGTAGGGCCACGCCACGAGCGTCTTCTCATGAAGTGCTCGAATTCGCTCCGCTTTTTGAACACTGTTCAGGTCCGGCGCCCCTTCGAGGGCGCGGGCGCGGAGGAGGAGGAGCGTCGGATCATCGTCGTGGCCGAAGGCAAGAGCGCCGAGGCGCGACTCTGCGGCGGCCCGGTAGCCGGCGGCGAGCTCCCCAGCTGCGAGGAGCGCCTCTTCTTTTGCCGAGTGGGCGGCGGCGGGGGTGGCGACGGCGACCGTCTTGAAGGTCCCCTTTGCCGTGTCGCCCGGCTTCGGGGCGGTCGCCGGGAGCGGTTCGCCGCTGCCGTTGACGATGGCGAGCGTTGCGGTGCCGGTTCCGCCGACGCGGAGGGCGATACGCACCGTCCCCGTGACCCCTTCCAAGGTCACGCGCTGGGTCGTAAGTCCATCGCTTTCCAGGTAATTTCGGGAAAGGACCGTCTTTCCTTGCGCGAGCAGGCGGGCGGGGCCGTCGACGCGAAGAACGAGCGCGAGGGTGCCGTCGCTCGGCGCTTCGACGTCGACGATCGCGTCACGGACGCCGGGCGCTGCGCTCGCTGCGTGAAGGGGGATCGCGGTGTTCCGGGCGGCTACGGCGACCGGGGGCGAGACAATTCCCAAGGGATCCGCGATCGTAGCTGGGGCCGGGCTGCCTGCGGCGTCCCAGGGCGCCGGCGCGAAGATGCCGCTCGGAACGCCGCCCTGGTGGGGGGGCGTGACGAGGGCGTCGCGAACAAAGCCGGCGCGGTTTCGCCAGAGGGCGGCGTCGACGGCGTCCCCGCGGGCGCTTGCGAGCACGAACAGCGCGTGGGCGAGGGTGGGGCGGGTGAACGGGTCAAACCCTGCTTTTTCCCAGGTCGCGCGCAAGCGAGCGACCGCGGCGCCGCCGTCCCCCTTCGGGTCGAAGGTCCCGGCGAATTTGGGTGCACGATACAGGAGTGCCGCGTGGGGGGTCGCGTCGGCGATGGCGTCGGGCGTCTCAAAAAGGAGCGCGTCGAGGGCGGCACCGATGAGCGGAATCCGACGATCGCCGAGGTCGGCCAGCGCCGCCTTTTCGATGAGGCTCAGGTAGGCCTCGGCGGCACCGTCGTCGTCGCCGCGCGCTTCGACCTGGAAGGCGTCCGTGTAGGCGGCCCCCGCGTCGAACTTCGGCGCGAGCGGTGCCTGGGCGGGGCCGCACGCGAGGAGCGCGAGGAGGGGCGCGAGGCCGAGGCCGCCAAGGCCAACACGGCGCGAAGGGCTGAAAAGAATGGGCATTTTCACTTTGCTGCTCCCGTGGACTTCTTGCCGATCGCTGCGCCGTGCTTGGCAGGCGGCGGGAGCTTCTTCGTCGGCTCAGCGGCCGGTTTTTCCGGGGCCGGCGCCTCGGCGTGGGCCACGTCCAGGCGCAGCGACTTGTGCATGAGGGCGTCGGTCTCGAGGAGGAACTTGCGGAAGGCGGGGTACTTGGCGACAGGGACTTTGTTGGCGTCGAAGATCAGCGTGCGCTTGACGGTGATCTTGTCCCCTTGCTGGCTAAACGTCAGCGAAGACTTGCCAAATTCACCCCCCTCGACGGTCCCCCCCTTCGGGAGGACGCCCCACTTGCCCCCCTTCGGCGCGTCGACGACGAAGGTGATGGTGCGGTGGCTCGGCGCGAGCTGGGAGGGGAGTTCGACGGGGAGGAGGCGGCTCGGCGACGGCGCGAAGGTCGATGCCAAGGTGGCGCTCGCCGAGAGCGGGAGCACGAGGGCGTCCCCCTCTTTGCGGCCCCAGGCCTCCGAGAACGCCGTGTAGGAAACCTCGGATTTTCCTCCGGAAAGGTCCCCTTGGAAGCCGACGCCTTTGTCGACGGAGAGCTGGGGGAAGTAGCCGCCGATCAGGTTCTGCTCGACGTACTGGGAGCGCCCCTCTTCCTCGCGGAGCGCCGTCCGGAGGAAGAAGGCCGAGTCGCCCATGTGGAGCTCTTTCCCAGCGATTTTCGCGGCGCCGTCCCGGTTGACGGCGATGTTCCAGACAGAGTCGGAGCCGTGGTCGGCCGGCAGCGCGTTCGGAAGTTCAACGATTTCGGCGGGGCCGTCCATGCGGAGGGCGACGGCGCGCGCGTCCATCGAGGGGATCGGTCCAAGGCGCGATTGCGGCGAGGTCGCGTCGAGGTAGCGGCCGCCGTTGGGGCCGGGGAGGAAGGCGATGCCGTGGTCGAACTGGGGGACGGCGGCGCCGGGTGCCTTGAGGACGCTCGGCATGTTCGTCTGTCGCGTCTGCACGAGCACTTCCTGCGCTTCGATGCCGACCGCTTTCAGGAGAGAAATCAACAAGATCGCCTTGTCGTCGCAGTCCCCTTCCCGGCGGGCGAGGAGCTGCTGGGGGCGGTTCGGCAACCACCACTCGCCGCTCACGTAGTTCACGTAGCGGATGTCGTCGGCGACGAACTCAAACAGGGCTTTGAGCTTTTCGTCTTTGGTCGTTTTCCCCTTCGTCAATTCGGCGGCAAGTCGCTTCACTTGCTCGTCGGGCTCGGTGAAACCTTTGACCGCCTCGGCGTACCACTTTCGGAAGGCGTCCCAATTCTTGAACGTCGACCCGACGACGAGCGGCACCACTTCGGAGAGCGGCGGCGCGAAAGGTTCGTCGGGGACGACGACCGGCGTGTCCCACACGAGGTCGACGACGTGCTCGCCGTCTTCGTCCCGCTCGGTGCGCTTCATGGAGCCGGCGTGGAGGACGTCGACGTGGATCTGCTTGTCTTTCGGGGAGGTTACGATGACGCGGTTGTAGAGGAGCGGCCGCGTTGTCGTGGCGCCCGCGTAGTCGAAGAAGGTGAACGGCGCGTCGCCGCGGCCGCCGACGGCCTGGCTCGTCCAGCTCTTGATGACGACTTCGGTCACGTCGCCGGGGGCGAGCTCCGGCCAGCGGATGCGCGGGCGACGGCCGTCGTTGAACTCCTCGACCGGGTAGGCGATGCCGCCCCCTTTGCGATGGACGCGGGCGCGGACGATCTCGAAATAATCGCCTTCGAGGGGGAGGTTTTCGTAGAGTTCGTCTTCGGTCTGCGGCGCGATGACGACCTCTTTCCCGTATTGAATGAGCTGGGAAACGCGGCCGTCCGGCTCCATGTGGACCGAGCGGAGCCAGTAGATTTCCCGCTCTTCCTCGGTGATCGGCTGCCCCTCGGGGACGCCGCGGCGCCGGGCGAGGAGGACGTCGCTTGCCACGAGATACTTGTCGTTTTCGGTCTTTTCCGGCGTCTTCGATGGGGTGCCGGGCGGGTTTGCCCGGAAGGCGAGTTCGGCGCGCACTTTTCCGTCGCCGGGATCGAGCTCGCGGGCGCGCCGGAGGGCCGCTTCGACGGTCGCTTTGCCGGCGGTCCCCTCGGTGGCAGCGGCGGCGCGCGACAATTGGGTGAATACTTCCGCGCGGTTCGGCGCGAAGAGGGCCATCGTCTTCGCGGTCGCGTAGGCGGTGTCCCAGTCGCCGGCGGAGGCGGCGAGCCGGATGACGCCGACCCCTTCATCGGCCCCGTCGAGGCGCATCATCGCCTCTTCGGCCGCCTTGGCGCGGGCCGCCCGATCGCTCTGGAGGGCCGCTTCAACGGCGAACGATCCGCGGAAGCCGCGGCGCTCGTACTCGGTCGTTACTTCTTGGAAAACGCGGCGATCGAGGGTCCGCGATTGGCCGAGGAGCTCGCCGAGGAGCGCCATCGGGGCGCGGGCGCGGTCGGCCCGGAAGCGCTCGACAAGCTTGCGGAAGGCGGCGACGCGGATCGGTTCCATCCCCGACTGGCCGTCGATCATTGCGGCGACGAGGAGCGCCTCGGCGTCGTTGGCGGCGTCGATGCCGGAGGATTTCCGCTCGATCATCGCCCAGTCGAAGAGGCCGGCGCCAATGTGCTCGGCGAGCTTCCGGCGGCCGACGAAGCGCTCGGCCTCCTTGTCCCCTTTGGTGACGGCGGCGCGGCGGGCAACCTCGAAGAAACCGCTGCGATTTGCGCCGTTTGGAGACACCCACGCGGCGAAGGCCAGCGTGTCTGCGGGGACGGTCGCGGCCGCCTGCGTGCCGTGAAAAATCTGATCGAGAAGACCCGGCGCGCGGGGGCTGCGGAGATCGTCGATGCCGCCGAGGGTGCGGAGCGTCGCGCGGGCGAGGAGCGCTTCGACGTCGTGCGTCTCTGCTTTTTCCGTGCCGGTCGCCCGCTCGACGACGGTCGGAATCCGGGTGATCGTCGCGGCGGCGTCCGGGCGGGCACTGCCGAGATCGAAGCTCGTCGCGAGCGACTTCGGAGCGCCGTTTTCGTCGGTAAATCGAACACGTACGCGCCCCGCGTCCATGATCGCCCCCGTGCAGACCTTCATGGCGAGGAGGTGGGGGCCGGCGTTTGCCGTCACCTTCGCGGCGAGGCGATCGAAGCGGGCCGCGCCGTGGGCGACTTCGCTGAGGCCGATCTCTTTTCCATCAAAGGTTGCGCGGAGTTGGCCGGCGGCGGCGACGCGGACCACGAAGGGGGCGCCGTCGGTCGTGACCGTCGTGGCGAGGTAGCTGCAGCTCTCTTTGCGCGGGGCGACGAAGACGTCGAGGGGGACGCCGCGGGCGAGGGCGTAGCTCGCCGGGACTGGGCGCGGGTAGACGTCGACGGAGCCCCACGCGTAGCGGCCGCGGAGGTTGGCGAAGTTTTCGTCTTCGGGCCCCTCCTTTGCCTTGATGCCGCCACCGGTGTCTCGGAAAGGTCCAATCAAAACGAGTTTTTGCGCGATGCCGTCGGCGGTGTTCGCGGCGGCGGCCGCCGTCGATCCGTCGGTCCCGGAGGCGCCGCGGGCGAGGAGCCGAGCTTCCGTGCGGACGTCGGGGTCGGTCGCGCGCTCGGCGACGGCGAGCAGCGCTTTTTCTGCGGCGCCAAAGCTTGCGCGGTCGGAGAGGGCCGAAATCGTCGACAGGGCCGCGTAGGCCCGGAAGGTCGCTTCGCCGTCGGGCTTTGCCGCGGCCGACGTCGCGGAAATCGCCTTGGCGGCGAGCGCCTCAATCATCGCATCGGGGGTCTCGGCGACCCAACGTCCGTTTGCCGCCGACGCGGTCGTCGTCGACGGACTAGGGCCGGCGGTCGCCACGACGGCGGGGGCGCCAAGAAGAACCGGGAGAAGCGCAGGAAAGAGGGCGAGTTGCCGAGATTTCACGCGGGGCCTTTCGTCGTCGGGTTGCCCACAGCGCCCGCGCAACGCCGGCGATCGAAGGGGGGCACCCCGCACGGCGACAGGAATAGCGAATCTCGCGAGATCTGCGTCGGATTTCGCGCGTCGGCGCTCGGTGAGTCAGAAGCCGTGGACGCGCGCCAGATCGACCATCATTCCCGTATGTTCCTGGTCGGAGATCGCGCGACCGACGAGCGTGAACTCCCCGAGCCACCCCTGGAGGTTGATGCCGCCGGAGACGTTCCCGAGGAGGCGAACCTTGTTCGCGTCCATCACTGGGAGCGTGAATTTCGCGTCGTTGTTGACGCCGGAGAGGACGACGCTGGTCGTGACCGTCCCGCCGGCCGTCTTGCGCCGCGTCTCGAAGAAGATCTGCGTGCCCGTGTTGCGGAGGCCGCACAAAACCGGCTGGTCGTCGATGGCGACAGGCACACCCGGCGCCCCAAAGGCGAGCGATGTCCGCGTGTTGTTGATCGACGTCGTGAGCGCGAGGGAGCTCGCGTTCGGGGCGAGGAAGAAGGAAAACGCGAAGTCTTGGGGGGTGCCGTTGACGTCGTTACCGATGACGTTGAAAATCGGCTGCTCGGTGTTCGGCGCCGGCCCGTGGTTGACGGCGCGCGCGACGAAATAGAGGCTCCAGGTCGCCCGCGCCGGCGAGATCGCCCCCGTCGACGCAAGGAGCGAAAGATCGACGGCGGGGAGCACGGCGTAGTCGGCGTCGGGCAGGAAACTCTTGAGCGCAAAGTGCGGAGAGTTATTGAAAATCTGCTCGTGCGCCACATCGAAGCCACGCCAGGAAGCGGCCGTCCCCGGGCGGAAAAACCGGACGCTCCGGCCGCCGCAGCGGGCGTCGGTGAGGAGCTCGGTGACCGGTGGGCGGGCGCCATTCGCGAGGGGCGCCTGGTAGGAAAGAATACAGGCGCTGTCGGCGAGGATCAGGTCGCGTCCGGGGGTCGCCGGGTCGACGTGAGCGCCGGCGTCGGCCGGGCCGCTATCGGGGATTCCGCTGTCTACGATTCCGCTATCGGGAACTCCACTATCGGCGGTGGCGCCATCGGGGCTGCCGCCGTCTCCGACCGGCCCGCTATCGGTGCGCGCCCCTCCATCAGGTACGCCACTGTCGGTGGCAAAAAAAAAA
>JAAFHJ010000211.1 GCA_013298325.1 Myxococcales bacterium
AGGCGCGTGTGCGTCAGGAGAGCATCGCGATGGCCCACAAGGCGATTGCGACCACCGGCACCACGACGGCGGCGGTCTTGTGGAGCTTCATCGAGCGCTCCTCGGTCTTCACCTCTTCCGAGCGCAAAATCAACACGTTGAACGTGATGTGCGCCACGAACGCCAGGTAGGAGGCGATCATGATCTTGTCGAGGCGCGTCAGGTAGCCGACCGCCGGGAGGCTCGCGATCTGGCCGACGTGGAACATCACGAGCGGGACGATGCCGCCCGTCGACGCGGCGAAGCGGGGGCCGATGCTCTTCGGGCGCAGGAAGAGGCCGGTCGCGGCGACGAGAAGCATGAAGAGGACCGGCACCAGCGACTTGAAGCTCTGTTGGAGCTTCGGCCGGTGAATCCCGATCGTGAACGAGAACTCGTCCTGCTTGTCCTTGTCGCCGGCGTCGATTTGTTCGACGCCCATTCCGGGCTCTTTGTCGAACTCCCAGCCGGCGAGCTTCACCTTCTCGCCGATGCTCCCTTCACCGACCTTCAACTTCACCTGCTTCGCATCTTTCCCCTCAACGAGGTCGATCCGAAGCGTGTGCATGTCGTAGGGGAACGCAGAGAGGTCGATGTCGGCTTCGAGATCGGCCTTCACGCGCATTTGCTTATGAAGCGGGTCCCGTGAAAGAACGTCCGGCTTCCCGGAGAACTTGCCGTTCGTCAGCTCCAGGTGAGGATCGCACGGTTCTTTGTCGCAATTGACTTCGAGAAGGAACTCTGCCGAGACCGTCCCTTGCCCCAGGTCGAACTTGGCGAGCGATTGCACCGATACATCAATCGTATAGGTGACCAAGTCGTGCTTGGCGGGCGCCTCGTCTTCTTCGTCCCCGTTCTTCTTTTCGGCATGTTCCGCCGGTTTTTCGGCCGGTTTTTCGGCGGCCTTCTCCGCAGGCTTCTCTACGCCTTTTTCCGGTGCCTTCTCGGCAGCTGCCGGTTTTTCGTCGGCTTTATCGTCGCCCGCATAGGCGGGAGTTACGGCAAGACCAAAGGCCAAAAGGGCCGGGACGACGAGTGCGAGTCGCTTCATCCGAGAATCTCCGTAGGTGCGCATTTTCGTGGGGCGGCTGCACAGGGCGCACAGCGCGAACGTCGCAACGTATCGGAGACGGTGTCGCGGAGGATCTACAATCGCTCGCGCGGATGCTGCATGACACCTCCGTTAGGAGGAACCTTCAGCGGCCTTCATTTCATTTCTCGCTGTCGAGGTGGGCCATTTGCGGGGCGTTGTAGCGATCGCCAGCGATTGCCCCCGCCGGGAAGAGGGCGTCGAGGGCGGCCACCTCCTCCGCCGAGAGCGGCGCTGCCGCGGCGTCGAGCGCGTCCTTCAACTGGGCTTCCGTCTTCGCGCCTGCGAGCGCAATGAATCCTGGTTGTTTCGCAAGGACCCACCCAAAAGCGAGCGCCGCCGGCGTGCGGTTGTGGGCCTGCGCAAGCGCGTGAAAATCGGCGATCAGTGTGGCGTTCTTTGTGGAATTTTCCCCTGTAAATCTGGGGAGATGTGCGCGAAAATCCCCCGCTTGCGGTCGGGTGCCGGTGAGCAGTCCCCGACTGTAGATCCCGTAGAGCGTCGCGCCGATCCCGAGGGCCCGAAGCTCGGGAAAAATCTTCGCCTCCACGCTCCGCGACGCGAGCCCATACTCGATTTGAAGATCGACAATCGGGTGGATGGCATGGGCGCGCCGGATCGTCGCCACGCCGACCTCCGAGAGCCCGATTTGCTTCACGTAGCCGGCCTTTACGAGGTCGGCGCAGGCGCCGATCGTCTCCTCGATGGGGACGCTCGGGTCGAGGCGGGCCGGCCGGTAAATGTCGATCACCTCCACGCCGAGGCGCTTGAGCGAGTAGGCGGCGAAATTCTTTACGGCGGCCGGGCGCCCGTCGAAACCGATCCAGGCGCCGTCGGGGCTGCGCAGCGCGCCGAATTTTACCGAAAGAACAGCCTGTTCCCGACGTCGCGCGTTCTCTCGGCCGCCGAGGGCGCGTCCGATCAGGAGTTCGTTGTGGCCGGCGCCGTAGAAGTCGCCGGTGTCGAGGAGGGTGATCCCGGCGTCGAGGGCGGCGTGGATGGTGCGGACGCTCGCGTCGTCGTCGGTCGCCCCGTACATCCCTGACATTCCCATGCATCCGAGGCCGACCGAAGCTGTGTTGGTGCTCATGGCCGTCACCTTCCGCCCAAATGACCTAGGCAACCAGTGAATAGGATCGATAGAACCCATAGACGCGATGAATGAATCGGCTCAGGAACGGAACCTCGATCTCAACCTGCTTCGTGTCTTCGTCGTCGTTGCCGAAACGGGGGCGGTGACCGCCGCCGCCAAGCGGCTTTACCTCACGCAGCCGGCGGTGAGCGCCGCCCTCAAGCGACTGGCGGAGGCGGTCGGCGAGCCGCTTTTTGTGCGGGAAGGGCGCGGGATCGCCCTCACCGCCCGAGGTGCTCGCCTCTTGGCGACGGCGCGGCCGCCCCTTCAGGCGCTCCTTGCCGCCGCCCTCGACCCGGGCACCTTTGACGCCGCAACGAGCTCGCGGACGATCCGCCTCGGCCTTGCCGATGCTGCCGAGAGCTGGCTCCTGCCGCCCCTCCTACGCAAACTTGCGCGAGAAGCGCCGTTGATGCGTCTCGTGGTTCTGCCGGTTCAATTTCGAACGGTCGTACCCTTATTGACGAGTGGAAATCTTGATCTTGCGGTGACGGTCGCCGACGAAACCCCGCCTAGCCTTCGCCGCGAGGAGCTGTTCCGGGGCAGCTTCATCTGCCTCTACGATCGCCGCCACCATCGCTTCGGCCGGCGTCACCTGGCCCTCACCCAGCAAAAATACCTGGCTGCGCGCCATATCATCGTCTCCTACAACGGCGACCTTCGCGGCGTCGTCGAGGATCTCTTCGGCCTCCGTCGCGAGGTGCGACTGTCCGTCGCCTCGTTTCACAACATTGGCGCTTTTGTCGCGCGTACAGATCTGCTTGCGACGGTACCGACGATCGTCGCCGCGCGGGAACTCAAACGTCACAAGTGGCTCGCGACTGCCGAACTGCCGTTTGCGGTGCCGACGTCCCCCACCGAGGCCCTTTGGCGAGCCTCCTCGGAGGACGACCCGGCCATCGGCTTTCTGCGCAGCGCGATCCGCGCCATCGCCCCGTGATGCGCCGGTGACCGCGACCCTCGGAACGGCTGGGCTGTAGCCTGCACACTTCCCTTTTTTCCTGGGGGTGACTATCCCGGAGGCCATGAACACCGCCCTTCGCGCCCTCCGCACCCTTCTGGTTGCCGCTCCGATCGCGCTTTTTGCCGCCTGCGGAGCCACCAAGCCGGCCGCCTGCCCGAACCCGCCGAACGGCGAGCACTGCAAAGGCGGCGAAGGGTGTGAACACTGCAAGGACGGCAGCCCCTGCGAGCACTGCAAGCACGGCGAGCATCACGCCGAAGGTCACGGCGAACACCACGGCGAACACCACGAGCAGGGCGAACACGCGGCGCTCCCGCCGGAGCTCCATGCCCTCCATGAAGTCCTCGCCCCCGTCTGGCACACGACGCCAGGACCGACGCGTGTGGCAAAGGCCTGTGACGGCGCGAAGGCGCTCTCCGAAAAGGCGAAAGCGGTGAACGACGCTGAACTTACGAAAGATTTCGCCGCTGTCGAAGCTGCCTGCGCCAAGGACGGCCGCGCCGAAGTCGAGCCGACGCTCACCGTGGCCCACGAGCGCTTTCACGCCCTCGTGAAGCCGGCGAAGAAGGATTGATGGGTCGCAGACCCGTCAGCTAAAGAACATCCCGACGAACCCGATCGCTTCGAGCACGTCCCAGGCGACGGAACGCTCTTTGGGATCGGGGGCGATCGCGGTGAGTTCGTGGGCGTCGAGGAAGACGCCGTGAGTGGCGCAGCGATCGATGCGCACCGTCTGTTCGCGGACGGTCACCCGCTCGATCGCCATTGGCTGCGTGCAGTGTGCACACAAAAGCGGGACGCTGTCGAAGGTGTCGATCGCCACCGGAACACTGGCCTGCGCCGCTTGATCGGCGGCGGCGACCGCTTCGGCGTCGCGACCGGCGCGTATCGTCGCCAAGTGTTCGTAAGTGACGAAGATTCCTCGGCAATGGGGGCAGCCGAGGGCGTCTTCCGTTCCTAGGCGCGTCGCGACCATCGTCACCGAGAGGCTGCGGCAGCGGGGGCAGAGGGGCATCGTTGCAAGGTACCTGCATCACGACGCCCGGTCTTCCGCGGAATCGCCGCGCGCTACTTGAGCTGCGCTTCGAGGGTCTCGAGTTCCTTTTTGTAGTTCTTCGCGTCGATCTCTTTCGCGGCGGCGGCCGCCTCGTCCTTCTCCGAGGGGAGCGTGACGGAGACGGCGGCGGCCGCCGAGGTCGTCGCCGAAATCACCGGTACCGCGCTGGCACTTGCGCTCGGCGCCGCCGTTGAAGGCTCTTCTTTCTTCGAGCAGGCCAGCAGACTCAGTGCTGCGAGCGACAGGACGACAATTCGGATTTGTGCGCTCACTTGGTGCCTCCACCTTCCGTCACGCGGAGCTCTTGGAGCTTCGCTTTCGTCTTCTCATCGGCCTTCGCAAGGAGGGCATCTACCTTCGCGAGTGCTTCGTTGTCTTTCAGCTTTTCGGCGATCGTGCGGATCCGCCAGAGGCGCATCGTGCGCCGCCAATGGGTTTTGATTACTTCATTTTCGGCATTTGAAGGGGCACGGCCCGAGGACTTCAGCGCAGCGGTGATTTCCCCCTTGGACTTGCGGAGAAAGTCCTTCCGCTTCTGATGGGTCTCTGCCGATTCTTCCGTCTGCAGCGCGTCGTCGGCGTCGTCGTCGTCACGCCCGCGGGCGACGCCGCCGTCATTTCGGCCGCGCCCCTCCTCCCCATGCTCCGCCTTCGCGTCGCCGGGTCGTTCGCCGTGCCCGCCCTCGTTTTCGTGGCCGTCGCTCCACCCATGGCCGTCGCGGCGACCGAGATCTTTCCGGTCTTTTCCGACATTTGTTCCGGAAGGCGAGGGGTGCTTGTCGTCCTTCGGATCGGCGCTCGCGGTCGCGCCGACGACGAGAACTGCGGCCGCAAGTGCGGCCCTCAAGAGAGATTGTTTTCCGTGCATGGGGAATCCTTCCTAGTCGTTTCTTCACTGCTACGCTCGCGGGATGCCCGCGAAGGAACTTCACGACGCGTCCGTCCGCGAAGCGGGAGACGGCGCGAAAGACCTCTACGACGCGTACGCTGCGATCCGCCATCGGGCCCGCGAGACGGCGGGGACCCCCTCGGACATTCTCCCGCGCGTCGCCGCCCACCACGCGATTTATCAAGACTCTCAGGGGAACCACTCGTTCCCGATGATCGCGCTTCATGGCGCCCTCTGGGGGAAGAACTTCTTCGAAGTCACCGGTCAACTTGGGACGATTGTTTCCTACCGGTACTTCTACGACGCGCAAGAAAAGACCAAACGTCACGGGATGTTGAATGCCTTCTCGGAAGGCTTCAAAGCGGTGAATCGCGAGGTCTTCATCGATACGTACACGAATTATTACTTCACGAAGGAGCACGGGCTTCACCCCGAAGCCTCCCACTTTATTCAGGCCGATCTCCTTGCCGGACTGAATGCCGTTCACGCCGCGGCGCGGGGGGTGCCCCTCGACGATGGGGCCCGCCGGGAGGTGTTCCAGCTCGCCCTACGCCACGAGCAGGAGGTCACCGTCGCGCCGGGGGTCGCCGCCGAACTCGCCAAGTTCGACTGCCCGATTTTGCGTGCGCTCTGCATGAAGCCGGTCGTCCGCTTCACCTACTTTCCGACGGGTCGCCGCTTCTTTTTTAGCGATTTTTCCAATACGGAAGAGCGCATCGGCAAGGCGCTCCGCTCCTTCGATCTCGCCGCCGCGCAGGGCTGGGGGCGCGTCGAAGCGGCGATGAACGCCTATTGACGTTCAGTTTCCAGACGGGGGGACGCACGCCTTCTTGGCGGCCGAGTTTGGGTCTGCGAAGGTGATGTTCGACGCGCAGTTCGCCTCGACGTCGGCGCTCCGCGAGACGTTGCAGGAGGTCTTCTCCGCGCACGTCGCGAAACAGTAGTTTTTCCCGTCGGTGTGGGCGACGCAGGCGCTCCCCGTCGGGCAGGCGGCATCGTTTGCGCACCCGACGAGGCCGCAATAGCCCCCTTTGAACGGGAGGCACGTCTGCCCGTCCTCGGTACAGTCGCTGTTTTGTGTGCATGCTGCACCAATGCCGCGCTTTTGGGCTTCGGTCCCGCCGTCGCCCCCCGAGCAGGCGAGGGCGGCGAGCAGCGGGGCAAGGGCGAAGAGCTTCTGCGTGGATTTCATGACTGGAGAATGGCGCTCGATTTCCTTTCCATTTCAAAACGTTGCTGTCGCGGCTGCCCCGCAATTTGCACAACGGAGGGCGAAACGGCACTCGGTGCTCTGCTAGCGTACGCCGACATGCATCGAAGCGGCCCCTTCGCCCCCGTCATCGCTCTCGTTTTGGCCGCCTGTGGCTCGGATGGTTCTGCGTCTGCTGTGACCGATGCCGGGAGTCCGCTCGTCGAGGCCGGCCCCTCCGACGCGGCGCTTGCCGAGGCCGGCCCCTCCGACGCGGCGCTTGCCGAGGCCGGGCTTCATGACGGTGGCGTGGGCGATGCCGCGGTCGCCGATGGGGGAGCGCCCCCGAGCAGGCCGCCGACGTTCCTCGCGCCACGCACGGGGCTCTCCCACGACGAGCTTGGCGTCCTTGTGAACGACAACGATCCCCTTTCGGTTCAAATCGCGGAAGAATATGTCGCCAAGCGCGGCATACCGCTCGCAAATGTCGTGCATTTGTCGCTCCCGCTCCCGCGCGCAGCATCGATGACGGCGGCCCAGTTTGCCCCGTTGAAAGCGCAGGTGGACGGAGCCCTTTCCGCGCGGGTACAGGCGCTCGCGATCACCTGGACGCAGCCCTACCGGGTCGACAACGTCTCCATCACGAGCGCCTTCGCACTCGGAAGTAAGACGATTGCAAATACCTGCACCGACCCGAACTCCCAAGCGGGGACGCCGAACCCCTACTCGGCAAAACTGACGTCAACTACGCCATTTACTGACTTCGGGAAGCGCCCGGCCATGATGATCCCGGCGACCACCTTCGCCGAAGCGCAGGCGCTCATCGCGCGCGGAATCGCCGCTGATGACACGTGGCCGGCCGGCAGCGCGTCACTCATGAACACGAGCGATCAGACGCGAAGCGCGCGCTGCATTCTCAATACAAATTTCGGCTGGACCAACGAATGCCAAACCTTTCTAGATAGCTGGGATTCGGTCGGTTCAGGGATTCAGGCATCCTTGATCAATGCCGATTCGATCACCGGAAAGAACGACGTTCTCTTCTACGTCCAGGGGCTCACGTCCGTCCCGAACCTCGCGACGAACACCTACCTGCCGGGGGCCGTCGCCGACCATTTGACCTCTTTTGGCGGTCAGGTGCCGACCTCCGGGCAAATGAGCGCCTTCGCGTTCCTTCAGGCGGGGGTCACCGGATCCTTCGGGACCGTCGTCGAGCCGTGCGCCTACCAGCAGAAGTTTCCGAACCCGGCCGTCCTCTTCCCCAGCTATTTTGGCGGCGCGACGCTCATCGAGGCCTACTGGCGCTCGGTCGTCTGGCCCGCAGAAGGGCTCTTCCTCGGCGAACCGTTGGCGCGCCCCTTCGGGAACGGCTTCCGGAGCGCCTTCGACGCCGCGACCGGCACGCTCACCATCACCACGACGACGCTCATCCCTGGGACGAGCTACGTCCTGGAAGGGGCCGACGCGGAAACGGGACCCTTCATTGCCATCCAGGACAATCTCACGACCGCCAAATACACAAAGACGGTTCTGAGCATCCCCAACGCGACGCGTGCTTTCTATCGCCTTCGCCGA
>JAAFHJ010000212.1 GCA_013298325.1 Myxococcales bacterium
TCCGGGTCTTCGCTCACGGCGACGACGCCGCTCGTCGACGCAACAACGACCTTTGAGACGCCGGCCGCTTCGCAGGCATCGAGGACGCCGGCGGTCCCCTCTACATGGAGGCGCTGGAGCTCTTCCGCGTCGCTCTTCTTTCGCGAAACCTTCCCGGCGCAGTGCACGGCAAAGGTGGCGCCGACGGCCGCCTCGGTAAGGGCGTCACCGGTGAGCAGGTCGCCGACGAACTGGCGGACGCCGAGGGCGGCAAGGTCGGGGTCTTCCCGGCGAACGATCGCGTGCACGCGAAGGCCGCGGTCGATCAACGTGGCAGCGACATGGCGACCGAGGAAGCCGGTACCGCCGGTGAGGAGAACGATGCTCATGGTCACTGCCCCAACTGAAAGATCTGCTGGAACTCCAAAAGAAGCCCCACATCATTCGATTTGACGGCGCCGGAGAGGAACTCGGCGGCCCCCGGCGTCCATGCGTCGCGGACGATCTTGGAGAAGAGCTCCGGTGACGTCTTCAATACGCAATCGGCGGTACCGCTATCCGGCTTTCCGCAGCGTACGGCGCAGCCATCATTGCCGACAATGACCGTCCACTTCGCGAAGTTGTCATTGCCGAGCGTGAAGTAGAAGGAGAGCGGCTTCTTGACCGCCTTCGCGTCGAACTTCTTCTCGAGGTCGGCAAAGAGGCGGACGAGCGGGTGCTCCTCGACCACGGCCGGCTTCGTGCGGTCGGCCGGTTCGAGGGCGGCGAAGTCGAGGACGCGCCCCGCCTCGAGCTCCGTGATCGCCTTGCGGGCGAGCCGAGCGACCTCGCGGGAGGCGTCGGCGGAGGTGAGTCCTACGGTCAGTCTCCGCATTTGAGCGACGGTAAACGGGAGGCCGATCCGCGCTTTGATGGCGCGCCCCTTGGGGAGCGACGAGCCCTTCGGCATCGCGCTGTGGGTGCCGCCGAGCCAGACGGGGAGAATGTCCTTTTCGTAGGTCAACGCGAGGTGCCCGACGAGCGCCTTGAACTCCTGGACGGTCCCATCGGTGCTTCGCGTACCTTCGGGGAAAATCAGGACGTTAGAACCCCGCGAAAGGACCTCGGCCGCCTTCCGCTCGGAGGCGCGGAGCCCCGACTTGCGGTCGATCGGTTCGAGGTTGGTGAAGTTCTCGAAGAAGGCCTTCTTGACGCCGTTCCCTTCGAAGAAATAATCGCTCGCGGCGAGCGACACGAGGTCCTCGCCGTAGCTCCCGAGGGCGTGACGAACAAAGCCCATATCGAGGTGGCTGGCGTGGTTCGCGACGACGAGGACGTTGTGGTTCTTCGGGAGGAAGGCGCGCCCGGTGACGTCGCTCTTCATCATCTTCCCGTAGAAGAGATCCTGGAGCTTCCCGATCGCCTTGCGGCCGGCGTCCTGAAGGACCGGCGGAAGTTCCAGCGTTTCCGAAGGCTTCGAGTCGTTCGATTCGCTGGTGGTGGCGTCGCGGCCGATGATCGCCCAGCGCCCTTTGCCGCGGTGGACGGCGGCGGGGCGCATCGAGAGCGGCGCGGCGACGTCGACAAGTGCTTCGACGTCGGCGACGGTGGCGCAGGCCTGGAGCTTCTCGGGGTCGACGTTGCCGACACGCGCTTCGAGGGCGACGAGCAGCTCGGAGAGGGCGAGCGAGTCGAGGCCGAGGTCTCCCTGGAGGGTGGAGGTGCCGTGGATCGTTTCGGGGGCGAGCCCCTTCACGGTCGCGATCGCATGGCGGACGAAGGTGGTGCGGGTCGCGCCGTCGGCGGGGCGTTGAGCGGCGACGATTCGTTCAAGGATCGCGCGGGCTTCGCTCCGCTTGACCTTGCGGGTCGCCGTCCGCGGGAGCGGTGCGTCGTAGAGCTGGACGACCGACGGCTGCTTCCCCCAGGGGAGCTTCCCGACGGCGGCGTGGATCTCTTTCTCGGCGCGGGCGCGGCGTGCTTCTCGGGAGAGGTTTTCGTCCTCTTCCGCGACGGCGAGGAGGGCGATCCGCTCGCCGCCGCTCGGCGACGTGATGCCGAGAACGCTGTATTCTGCAACGAAGGGGATCGTGCCGAGGAGGTTTTCGACGTCGTCCGGGTAGACGTTCTCGCCGTTTGCAGCGACGACGACCTCCTTGGAGCGGCCGGCGAGGATGAGGTTCCCCTTCCGGTCGATGGAGCCGCGGTCGCCGGTCTTGAGCCAGCCGTCGGCGGTGAGCACCTCGCGGGTCGCCGCTTCGTCGGTGTAGCCCTTCATGACGCTCGGGCTCTTGACCTCGACGTCACCGATGCCGGAAGTATCTGGATTTGCAATGCGAATTTCGGCGCCGGGGATCGGCTTGCCGACCTGCCCCGCCTTGCTCCCCGCCTTCGCGACGGCGACGACCGGGGCCGCCTCGGTGAGGCCGTAGCCTTCCGTGAGCTTGAAGCCGAGCCCCTGGAAGAGGGCGTGGGTCTCCTTCGGGAGCGCGGCGCCGCCAGAAATCAGGAACCGCATGCGGCCGCCGAGGGCGTCGTGGACCGGCGAGAAGAGGACCTTCCCGAGATCGATGCCGACTTCGCGGCTGAGGCGCCGATTGAAGAAGGTGGCGCCGTCAAAGACGGCCGAGGCGATCGGCCCGCGCGCTTCGATTTCGCCGAGGATTTTCCGTTCGAGGAGCTGCCAGACCGCCGGCACGCCGACCATCGCCGTCGCGTGGGCTTCGCGGAGGCCCCGGTTGACCGTTTCACTCGTGAGTTCGCCGAGATAGACCGTCTCCGCGCCCCGGCAGAACGGGAGGAGGAAGCCGCAGGAGAACTCAAACGTGTGGTGGAGCGGGAGGACCGAAAGGACGCGATCCCGGGGCGTGAGCGGGAAGAGCACCGCGAGGCTCGCGACGAGGGCGGTGAAGTTCCGGTGGGTGAGCTGAACGCCCTTCGGAATGCCGGTCGTTCCGCTCGTAAAGATGAGGCTGGCGACGTCGTCTTCGTGGACCGTCGGCGGCACAAAGTCGAAGGGGACGGCGACCTCGTTGTTGGTCACGTCGGCCAAATAGAGGAAGGTTTTCGATGCCTTCCACGCCTCGTACCCGTCGTAGCCGTCTTCGACGCGCGTCTCGACGTGCTCGTCCCAGAGCACCATCTTCGCTTCGCTGCGACCGACGACATTGACGAAGCTGGCCGGCTCCAGGTTCGCGTCGAGGGGGACGGCGACCGCCCCCGCCAGCATGATCCCGAAGAAAGCGATCGGCCAGGCGGGGTCGTTCCGCCCGGTCAAGACGACCCGGTCCCCCTTCGCGACGCCCGCCTGGGCGAGGCGCGCGGCGGCGGCGTGGGCCCGTTCAAGGACCTCCGCGTAACCGACCTTGGCAAGTCCGGTCTCCTCAAGTTTGGAGAAAGCAGCTTTGTACCCATGGCGCTCGGCCATTTGAGTAACGAGCGTCGCGAGCGTTTCGTGGGCCTCTTGCGGCTTCGGTTCCCGGCGCCAGCGCTCATCAAGCCACGGAATGACCCGGTGCTCCATCGCTGGCATATGCTGGTTGATCCAGTAGTCGTGCCAGTCGATGGTTTCGGGGTCCCACGGAAGGATCTTCTTATCTTCCGGGCTCAAGCGCTCAAAGGCGGCCCGCGTATTCGCGCAGGAGAACGGCCCCTTTTGTTGCGTCGTAAACGGCGTGAAGAGGCGCACGATCATGTCGATGCGCTCTTCCTGGGCGGCGAGCTTCTCGAGACTCTTTGCCGCCGAGCGGCCGGGAGCCGCGGCGGGGCCGGGGGCAGCCTTGAGTACTTTTGCAGCACTTTTCGCGACTTTGGCGAAGAATGCGGGGCCGACGGTGTCGAAGCGCTCCATGGAGACGGCGACCGGCTCCATGTACTGCTGGAAGAGAGAGACGACCGGGCCCCCCTTGTTCGTGCGCTGGTAGTACTTGCGCTTGTAGAGGCCGTGGAGCTCGTTGATGCGCTCGCTCGTGACCGGATTTACGTCGGCGGCGCCAAACTGGTAAACGGGTTTCTGGGTCCCTTCCAGGAGTTCCGCGAGCGCGAGGACCATCCCGACACAAACGATGTCCGACGGAATAAAGTCGAGAATCGTGTCGCCACCCGGGATCTGGTGCTGCCCCTTCATACAAAGGTAGATGATCGGCGCAGACGTGCCGAGACCTTCGTTCCAGGCGGGGAACGGAAACGCGCGGGTGCTTTCGCAGCAGGCGGGGCGCGCGAGCGTGAAGCGGAGGCCGCTCTTCTCGATGATCTGCTCGCCGATGCTCTTTGTGTAGGTGTAGATGTTCGGCCAGCCCCAGTGGGTCGCCCGCTCTTTGCCGGCGTCGACGAGGAGCGTCTCGACGAACTTCCGCTTCACCTTGGCGAACTCGCGGTCGAGGGCGCGGCCGCCCGGCGGCTCACCACGCTTGTCGAGATTCTTCTTCGCCGCTTCGAGGAATTCGCTCTGCCGGAACCCGTCTTCGGCGCGGGCGCGCGCCGAGGCGATGATCGAGAGGCAGTCGGCGATCTCGCGCTCTGGATCCCAGAGCTCGCGGCCCAGTTCTTGGGCGCGCGGGAACGGGAAGCTCGACGGGAGCACCTCCTCGACGAGGCCGGACCGGTTGCCGACGACGTAGCAGGTACTTGTATGATACAAGGGGACGTCGCCGAGGGCGCGACAGAACTCGATGAGGTTCGTCGTGCCGAAGGCGTTGGTGTCGAGCGCTTCGTCGAGCGGCGGGTTGAAGTCGACGACGCCGGCGACGTTGACGACGGCGCTCGCCCCATGAAATTTCGAAATATTCTCGGGGGATACGCCACAGAGCGGTCGACCGACGTCGCCGTCGAAGGGGACGATCTTGCTGCGGAGGAAGGCCTCGAAGCCGTCGCCATGCTGCTTGCGGAGCGGCTCCAGCGCTTCGCTGGTGGCGACTTCCGCCCAGAAGCGCTGCTCGGAGGTCTTCCCCTTGCCGCTACGCACGAGGAGATCGATCTGAGCGATCTCCGGGAAGCGCTCGAGGAGCATGATCCAGAACAATTTTCCGAGGAAGCCGGTGCCTCCGAGGATGATCAGACGGGCCCCACGAAAGACCGCGTGAGGATCGAGGCGCGAGGCCGCGGCGTTCTCCGATCCGGCGTCGGGTTCCGAGAGGGAGTGGGGGGCGGTCTCGTGCTCTTTCATGTTCCGTCCAGGTTCCGTCCAGGGCTGCCGCGGGTCGTTCTTCGGGGGGCGCGCCCCACGCTGCGGGGCCCGTCCGCTCGCGACCGCCAGCGAATTTGCTGGAAGTGGCATCGCGGCAGACGGCGGGCCCACCTTTCCAGCGGACCCGACAGGTGCGGACGGTCGCCGACTACACCAGGGCATGACGTGCCGCAACCGTCGACGGACGATCACCGCCGCGTTCCGGCGAGCAAATTTCCCTGCAACGGCCGCTTCGCACCGCGTCCTCGGCTACGCGCTAGAGCGCTAGCGGAGGCCCCGGAGAATCCGGAAGACGGCCCAGAAGTGGGTCGCGGCGCCGACGAGCGTGAGGGCGTGAAAGACCTCGTGGTAGCCGAAAAACGCCGGGTTCAAGGCGGGGCGCTTGGTGGCGTAGGCGACGGCGCCGAGGCTGTAGGCGAGGCCACCGATTCCAAGGAGCGCGAAGGTCGTCGTGCCACAGGTGCTGCGAATTTCGCCGATGTAGGGGAGGAGCGTCCAGCCGACGACGACGGCAAGGATCGCCGTGACCGGTTTCGGCGACTTCGGCCAGAAGAGGGACTTCAGGATCCCGAGGAGGGCGCCGATCCAGATGGCGACAAGCAGCTTGAGGCCGGCGGCTCCGCCGAGCCCGACGGCGGCAATCGGCGTATAGGTACCTGCAATCAGGACAAAAATCGCAGCATGATCGGCGCGGCGCATCCAGAGGCGCGGGCCCGGCGTGAGGTGAATCCGGTGGTAGCTCGCGCTGATCGAGAAGAGCGTCACGAGGCTCAACGCGAAGACGGCGGCGGCGTAGGTCGCTCGGCCCGGCGGCGCGATGGCGGTGAGGACCGCCCCGGCACCGGCGGCAGCGGGGGCCGCATACTGGTGAAAAACGCCGCGAAATTGAGGTTTCAGCGGCGCGGCCTCAAGGGCGACATCGGGCTCCATCGCCGCCAGACGCTAGCGAACACGGGTGACGCTGCGTGTCACGAGCTTGCCAGCTTGCTCGGTTCGGGTTCATGGCGCGTTCGCGACCGCCGGTGAATTTGCGGGCGACGGCGTCGCTGCGACGAAGCGCTTCTTTCCGCTCTTTTCGCTCGCCGCGCGGGCGAGGAGTCGCTCCTCTTCGGTGGCGTAGTGGGCGTCCCAAGCGAGGACCTTCGGCGTCATCCAGTGGTGCCAGAGCGGCGGGATCATGGCGACGACGAGGGTCGTCAAGTAGCCACCAATCATTTGCGGCGCTTCGGGGAATGGACGGAGCTCGTGGTAGGGGACCTCCCCCTGAGCATGATGGTGGGAGTGGCGCGTGAGGTTGAAGAGCGTCCACGAACTGAGTCGCCGATTCGTGTTCCACGAGTGGCGCGGGGCGACCGGCGTCTCCGGGTTTCGCACCATGCCGTAGTGCTCCATATAGTTCACAATTTCGAGGAGCGCCTTCCCCCAGAGCCCGCAGGCGATGAAGAAGCTGGCGCCGCGGAGACCGCCCATCGCGAAGGCGATGCCGACGAAAAGCACGCTCATCGCATGGCCACGAAGGAAGGCATTCTTCCAGGAGAAGGGGCTCATTTTCCGCTTCTGCAGGCGTTCGTTCTCGATGTGCCAGGCGCTGATGTTCCCTTTGATTGTCGACGCGATCACATGGAAATAGACGTTTCTTCCGCGGGGGGCAGTCGCCGGATCGTGGGTCGTCGAGACGTAGCGGTGGTGGCCATACACGTGCTCGATGGCGAAGCTGGTGTCGAAGCTAAACGCGAGGAGCCAGCGCCCGATCGTGAGCGAGATTTTGTCCCAGGTGCGGTGGGTGAGTTCGTGCGCGGGGATCGTGCCGACCATCCCGATCATGAGCCCCGTCAGCACGAAGGCGGCGAAGATGCTCCCGGAGCCGGACGCGGCACGGGCGGCGAGGAAATCGTAGCCGACGAGGCGGGTGAGCGACTGCCCGAAGCCGAGGGGATCGCCGGGGGAAACGCGCCAAACTGCAGAAAAAACAGCCGTTGCGAGGAGCGGTAGCGCGAGCCAGAGCTGCACGGTGAGGATCCCCGGGCGCGTGTAGCGGGGGGTTCCCGTGTCGTCGCCGGAGACGGCGTCACCGACGACGTAAAAAGCGACGATCCCGGCAAGGCCGAGGGCGGTCGCCGGCCCCCCGGCGAGGAGGGCGGCGATGGCGACAAGACCGACGGCATGAAACAGAAAGAACTTCGCGTAGTCGAAGAAGCCGGCAACCGGTGAAGCGGCCTCGGAAGCGCCCGCCCCGGCGGTGACGAAGCGATCGGCGAAGATGCTCGCACGCGGAAGTCCCCGCTGTTCCAGGATTTCTTGGGCACGGTCGACCATCGCCGGCGGTCCGCAAAGGTAGGCTTCGGTGCCGGCGGCGAACGTCTCCGGGAGCGCGTCGGTGACCGGTCGGCCGACGACGACCTCCACGCGGAACGGCGCGCGAACCGTCCAGGCGGCGGCGATCGCCGCGAGTTCTTCGTCGACGAAGCGATCGGCCTCGGTGCGCGTGCCGAACAGGAGCGTGACCGGGCGATCGGCGTGGATGCCTGTTACGACCGCCTCTTCGAGCATCGCGACGATCGGCGCGAGCCCGCTGCCACCGGCGACAAACACCAGCGGCGTCGCCTCCCCCCCCGGCGGGCGGAGCCGGAAATCGCCGCGCGGGGCACCGACGGAGACGGAAGCGCCGACGATCCCGCCCGCGACCGCCGACGAAAAGCGCCCGCCCGCGACGTGACGAATCAGGAAGCGGAG
>JAAFHJ010000213.1 GCA_013298325.1 Myxococcales bacterium
TACGATCGAACCACCATTTCCCAACGAGTACACGTCAAGGCCCCCCTGGTTTCCGCCACCTCCGACCGGCGGGCCGACGACGATACCCGGGAGCTGGTCGCTCGCAAAACCTCCACAACTTCCGGGTATTACGGAAGCGACTCCAGTAGCGAACGCCGTCGCGGGGAGCGTCGATCCGTCGGGCCCCGCGTAGCCGCCGTCAACCACGGTCCAGGAAGGGGGCGCGGCATCTTCGGGGCCCCCGCCGTCGGCGGGATTCGCGGAGGCATCGCCGAGGGGGGCGTCAGAGCCGACGTTTGCGCCGGCGGGGTCGCTGCAGGCGGCGAGCGGAACCCCAGCGACGAGCAGAGCGAGGGCGACCAACGGGCTACAAAAACGGACGAAATTCATGAAGCGTCTCCGGAGTGATCCCTTCTGCCTCGGAAGGGGCGTACGGACGGGCCTCCGGGGAGGAACCCGCCGCGCGGCAGCGCGGAATCGGAAGCAAGTATTCGGACTTGCGGCAACAAAAGCCGCTCACCGTTGCGGGACAGTTCCGGAGTTTCACCGGGATTCCCTCCGCCGAGGCCAATGCCTCCACGGCCAACGCGCGTGCGTGATGCCCGCGCGCCGGTACGACCGACCGCCTGCGACTAGCGCGGCTCCCGATGGGAGGCTTCCCGAAAGCGACCGAAACCGACGACGGCGTGGCGGCATCGGCGGGGAATGGGAAAGATTCTCGTATTCGGTGGTGGCGGTGGCATCGGCGCGGCGGTCGTGGCGCGCTTGAAGGGGCGCAGCGAGGCGCAAGTCGTCGTCGCCGGACGCAACCGGGAGGCCCAAGCGGCGACGGGGGCCGACCAAAACCTCGTGATCGATGATCTTCTCGCGGCGAACGCCATCGACGACGCGTTTTCTGCGGCCGAGGCCGAAGGTGCAATCACCGGCGTCGTCGCCGCCGTCGGCTCGATTCTCTTGAAGCCGGCCCACGCCACCTCCGACGCCGATTTCGACGACACCATCGCCCGAAACCTGACCTTCGCGTTTCGCGTCCTCCGCGCGGCGGCCAAGCGGCGTGAAACCCTGAAATCCCTGGTACTTTTCTCGAGCGCTGCCGCCTCGGTAGGCCTCCCAAACCACGAGGCGATCGCGGCGGCGAAAGCCGGCATTGAAGGGCTCGTGCGGAGCGCTGCGGCGACCTACGCGGGGGCCGGTTTGCGGGTGAACGCAGTCGCACCGGGCCTCGTGCGTACGAAGCTCGCCGGGCGAATCACCGGGAATCCTGCGGCATTGGCCGCGTCGACAGCCATGCATCCGCTCGGGCGCATCGGCGAGGTCGACGACGTCGCGCCGGTCGTCACGTGGCTCCTGTCAGCGGAGTCGTCGTGGGTCACCGGCCAGATCATCGCCGTCGATGGCGGGCTTTCCGCCCTCCGCGCGCGCTAGCCGGGGGCGCCGGGTCGGGGAGCACGGTTGTCTCCGCCCGGCGGATCGGAGAACGCTTTTCTCGCCGGATTTTCCCCCGCGACGCCCGGTTCCCCGTAGTCTCGCGGGCCCCTATTCTCAAGGGCCCGTGTCGAAGTGGGCCCGCCGTCTCTCGCGACTCCGTTGTCAGCAAATTCGCTGACGGTCACGAAGGGACGGGCCCTTTGTCGGAGTCGACCGGAAACGTTCCTGGCGGCGCCGATGACGGTGTGAAGACCGGCGAACGTTATGGCGATTCCCTTCGGAGACGACTCCCTCAGCCTCAAGGCCCGCATCGGTTCCGGTGCGACCGGTGAGGTATTTCGCGCCCAGCTCCAGCGGAGCGGAGACGCCGTCGCCGTAAAATTGCTCCACAAAAGCCTCTGCGCCGATCGTGAGGTCGTATCCCGCTACCGGCGCGAGGTGACGGCGCTGATGAACCTCAAGCACGACGCGTTCGTGAAGTTCCGCGGCGAAGGGATCCTCGACGACGGCCGCGTCTTCCTGGTGATGGAGCTCGTCGACGGCGACACCCTCGCCAACCGCCTCAAGAAGCGGGGGCGCTTCGACGTCCGAACGACCGTCCAGATGTTCATCGACGCCTGTGACGCCTTTGATGAGGCCCACCAAATGGGCATCGTCCACCGGGATGTGAAGCCAGAAAACCTGATGGTTGAAGAGCCGCCGGGGCAGCCGCCGCGCATTCGAATCATGGACTTTGGGTTCGTCCGCTTTGTGAACGAAGAGCTGGCAAGCGAGCACACCGCCCTCACCAAAGCGGGAATGACCCTTGGAACTCCAGGGTTTATGGCGATGGAGCAGCTCCGCGGCGAGCCGGCCGACCAGCGGTCGGACCTCTTTGCGATTGCGGTCTCTCTCTACGAAGCGCTCACCGGTCAATTGCCCTTTGCTGGCAATACTCCTCGCGCACTCTTCCAGTCTCAATTGAAGGGGCACGTCGTCCCGCTCGCCGATCGCCTGCCGGAAGAGCCGCTCGCGCCGAAGCTCTGGGCGGTGATCGCGGCGGCGCTCACGACCGAGCGTGAGAAGCGGACCGCCTCGGTTTCTCTCTTCGCCGATGGCCTTCGGGAAGCCCTCGGCCTCCGACCGGCCCCGCCGACGACGCTCTCCCCGGGCCCCCTCCGCCACTCCGCACGGAACGAACCGGCGCCAACGGGGCGGAGTTCCTCAAGCATCCTGCTTGGCGTGGTTGGCGTCGTCGTGATTCTTGGCGCCGCAGCGGCCGCGTTTTTTGCAATGCGCGGCCACTGATCTGCGCGCATCTTGCGCAAGATGCGCAAGAAAAACTCAAGAAAATCGACGCGTACTGCCTCGCTTCTCGGCGGAGAAGGCGTAGCTTCGCGAGATGCGCCCCCTCCCGACTCTTCGTCGCCTCGTGCCGCTTGCCGCTCTGATTGCGTGTGGAGGGGGCGACGATGTGGCCCCGCCGCCGGCATCGATTCGCTACGAACTCTTTGATAGCACCCACGAGCTATCGACAGAGACGCTCGCCGCCCTTCAATCGATCAGCACCACCGACGGTCAAATTCGCTTTTCGGGGAGTCCTGCCGAGCTCGCGAAGGTCGGTACAAACGAAATTATCCTCGCGGGCGCATCGGCGAAGACGCCGAAAGGTCTCCTTCGGCAGGTCCTTGCGATTCGCCAGGTGGGGGGCGACACGATCCTCGATACCCAACCGGTTGCCGTCCAGCTCGCCTTCAAGCACCTCCACGCCACCGGCGAGACGCCGCTGACCGCTCTCAACGGTACGCCCGGTGTCGCTCCAAAAAGTGAGTATTCCAAAGGGTTTTCCGTGGGGGGAGGCCAAGAGATCGACTGGCAGGTCTTCGACAAAGACGGCAAGCGGGACACGAAGGACGACCAGCTCTACGTCACCGGTGGCGTGAGCGGGACCCTCACCATCAAGGCATCGATCGACCTCGACTGGATCGATGAGCCGGCACGAATCGTCGAAGAGCTCGCCTGTGCTGCCAGTGTCGGCGTCGCCTGTACCCCGGAACTTCCCGATTTGAAGGTGGGGATCACTGCGACTGCCCAAGCGAAGGTGGCCATCGATGCCGAGGGGGCTGCGGCGACCGAATTTGTGAGTGAGATTATGCCGATTGAGGGGACCAACGTCCCCCTCGCGCCGATCGCCATCGGTCCGGTCGTCCTCTGCCCGGAAATCGACTTCGTCGCCCAGATCGAGGGGGCGGCCAACGCGCGCTTCCACGCCAAGGCCGGCATGGATTATTCAATCACTACTGGTGCCTCGATCGGACTGAAGAGCGGGCCCCATTTTGATCCGCCGACCGTGACTAAGAATGCGTCGTTGCCGGTCGTGGAGACGGCCCTTTCGGCGACCCTCAAAGCCTCTATCGGCCCTCGGATCAGCGTTCGTGCCTGGGATGCCATCGGCCCTCAAATCTCCATTCTCGGCTACGGAAAGCTCACCGCTGACACCGCCACGAACCCCTGTTATTCCGTCGGGATTGGCGCCGATCTCGGCGTCGGCCTATCGCTCCGAATCCCGTGGGCCCTCTTTGGGGCCGAAAAACTTGGGAAAATCCTGGGACTTTCTGGTGACATCTTCAACTACCAGTTCCCGAAGACGTCCCTCTTTGATGTCCCCAATGTGCTCTCAGGGACGTGCACAAAGCTCCCGTTGAATGTCTACCCACCCGGCGAGGGCCCGAGCGAGGATGCCTACCTGGCACCGACGTTTGTACCGTGGTCGACGCGCTTCACTGATACGAGCACAAACGGCTATCAATTCCCCCACAGCGGCGAGGCGGCTGAGCACCTACTGACGACCGATCGCGCCATTGATGGCTCCTGGCTCGTCGCCGGCGAGGGGCTGTACGGAGTAGCCAAGCTTTCGGAGCAGGGGAGCCTTGTCTGGGTGCGCTCTCTCACGATCGACGGCCGGAACGCCGACGAACTCGAGGAGACTCGACCGCGGGCGATCGCCAAACAGGCTAAGAATACAAGGATTTGGGTCGCTACGAGCCGCTTCGTGATCGGCCAGCTCGATCAAGGGGGCGACGTCGTCTTTGCGCGCCGCTTCCTCCCCGATGCCGCGACCGATCCGACAGGGACCCTCGGCGATTCGCTCGCACCGACGAACCTGATCCCGACGCCCGACGGAGGCGTGCTCGCGACCTTCGCGATCCGCGATACGCCCGACGATGGGCCCGCGCTCCTTCTGCGCCTCGACAGCCGGGGCAAGCTTCTTTGGTCGCGCACGCTACGCTTCGAGACGCCGAAGACCTACCTCCCGTCCGCGCTCCTCGGACGCACGGAAAAAGGCTTCGATCTTTTTGGATTTAGCTGGGATTCTTCGCGGGAGAATGCCCATTTGATTCATCTCGATGAGCAGGGGGTCGTCACGCGCGCAAAACACCTGGACGCCTGCGGGGATGCCCGCGTTCGACCGACGCGCGCGATCCGCCTCGCCTCGGGCGCCATCGCGCTTGCGGGCAGCTATGATCTCGCGCCAGAACGCGCCTTCCTCGCCCAGCTTGCCCCCGATCTCTCCTTCGCCGGCTCGGAGACCTGGGCGACCGGGAGTAGCGTCAGTGACGTCGCCCCGACGGCGCTGGCTCAATTGCCGATCACCGGCTTTGTGACCGCCTCGAGTATCGTGCCGACGTTTGGGGCAAACATTCGCCTTACCCAACACGATGCGCGCGGGATTCGCACCGCCGAGCAAGAATTTTCCAGCGTCGATGGCGCGGAGAAACGCGAACTCTTCCCTGGCGATCTGCGCCTGACCAATGACGGTGGTCTCCTCCTCTTCGGCGCCCAGGCGGCGACGACGAACGCGCCCGGCGGCCTCTGGTTCTCCAAAATTCCAGCAAATTCGCTCACTGTCGACCTATCGGCGACCGACGTCTCCCGGCAGAAGGTCACCTCCGTGGCGGCGGCGTGCGCGCTGAGTGTGAGCGACGCGCCAGTCGCAACGACGGTCGTTGGGGGCGCCCTCGTCGATTACACCTCGAAACTACACGCGATTTCGCGGGCGCTCACCACAACACCGCTCGCCGTCAAATAGCGGGCGGACGCGCTGCTACGGTCCTGCGCGCCGTTTCCTCACCGCCCTCGGCGGTTCCGGGCGGACGCGTTGCTACGGTCCTGCGCGCCGTTTCCTCACCGCCCTCGGCGGTTCCGGGCGGACGCGCTGCTACGGTCCTGCGCGCCGTTTCCTCACCGCCCTCGGCGGTTCCGGGCGGACGCGCTGCTACGGTCCTGCGCGCCGTTTCCTCACCGCCCTCGGCGGTTCCGGGCGGACGCGCAGCTACTCGTCGTTCCCGAGGACCCAGCGGACGGTCGCGAAAATCGACCGCCCGGGGAGCGGGTACTCGAAGGAGTCGCCGAGGGGGGCGCGGACCGGCCCCTGGACCCCCGGGTAGGTGCCGATCCGTGCATCAAGCACATTTTTTCCGTCGAGGGAGACGCGCATCCGGCGAACGCCAAAGGGGTTTTCCCAACGAATTTGAGCGTTGTGGAAGACTCGGGACGGGACGGTCACGTCGCCGACGAGATCGGCCTGAACACCGCCGACGACGTCGACCCCCCAGCCGATGCGGATCGGACCAAAGCTGTATCCTGCATCGAAGGTGCCATCCACGACGGGCCGCCCGGGGAGCCGGGGGCGGACGCAGCCGACCTGGTTCGCCACGCAGACGTCTCGGTTTTCGGTAGCGAGGACCGTCGTTGAGGCGCGCGCGAAGACGTTGCCATAGCGCCCCTCAAAGGAGAGCTCGGCACCGCGAATGGATGCCTGGCTCACGTTCGTCGCGCGGGCGCGGCCGTAGGCCCCTTGAGGCACGAAAAGAATGAGGTTTTCCGCGAGGGTAGCGAAGGCAACCGCCTCCGCGATGAGCCCATGTTTCTTCGTCCCGGCGAGGAACCGGGCCCCGCCGTCGACGGTCAATGCCGCCTCGGCCCGGAGGTCTGGGTTCCCCAGGAAGGCGCCGCGGTTGCCGTAGAGCTCAAGAAAACTCGGCACGCGGCTCGTGTAGCCGACGTGGCTGAGGAGCCGGAGGCCGCCGAAGGGGACCTCGAAGCCGGCGTGGGCCGAGGGGCGTACCCCCCCGATTTCCTTGGCAGCAACGTCCGTTCGGGGCGGCGTCGTGTCCCGGTAGCCGTCGAGGCGCGTCGAGGCGGCGAGCGTCCCCTTGGCGACCTTCCACTCCAGATCGGCGCCGACCCCGAGGGTCGTCCGTCGCGCCGACGGGGGCGCTTCCGCGCCGAGCCAGGTCGATGGTTGGAATTTTTCTAAGCCGCCATCGGCGCGCGCTTCAATCAGAAGATTCTTCATCGGCCTCCCGCGCCAGCCCGAGGAGACGCCGAAGGCGATCAGGTAGTCGTTCGTCCGCCAGGCGTTCCGCGTCGCCCGTGCAAAGGACTCTTTGTCGCGGAGGGAAAGCTCTTCGCGCCGCACAAATGCTCGGACGGAGAGCACACCCTTGCCGACGCCGCCGGCGAGTTCCATCCCGCTGACGCCGCGGCTGGTGTCGAGGCGCTGGAAGGGGGTCGGCGCGCGCACCGTGCCGGGGAGGTTCTGGTAGCCGTATTGAAGCATCGAAACAAAGGTGAGTCTTCCGACGGTATCGGGGGCCCACGTCACCTTTGAAGACCGGACGAGAATCCCGCTGAGCTGGACGTGGCCGGCGTTCTCCCGGGTGGCGAAGCGGTCTTCACCGGCGGCCGCCGTCGCCTGGGGATCGAGGTAGGTGAACGCGCCGTTCGAGCGCGACGCCGTCATGGAGATGAGGGTGTCGGTGCCGAGGACGCTATGGGCATCGGCGACGCGGAGGCGCGTGGTGCCAAAACTCCCCGCAGTTGCTGCAATTTCTGTGCGGGCGACCTTCCCCCCGTTGGAACTGAACGACGGCGGCAAGATCTCAAGGGTGCCGCCGAGCGAACCGGGGCCGAGGGCCGCCGGCGCGAAGCTTCGGTGGACGCGCACCTCGGCGCCGAGCCACAGGGGGAGCGAGCCGAGATCGACGGTCGGGTCGGAGCCGCCCCGAAGGGGGACGCCGGCGAGGTAGACGGCGACCTGGCTTGAGGCAGAGCCGCGGATCGAGAGCGACGCAAAGGCGTCGTTCGCCCCTTGCCGGCGCACGTGAAGTCCGGGGAGCGGCTCGATGAGGCTCGCCAAATCGCTCGATTCCCGAGGATTTTCCCCTTCTTTTGTGCGGCTCTGGAAGCCGCCGGCCCGCGTCCCTTCGACGCGCACCTCCTCGAGAGGCTCTTCTGGCCCCCCGCCGTGCGCGATCGCCGCCGTGCCCAAAATGGCCAGCGCCGCGGAAGGGGCAGTCAGGAGGCGGAACGTTCGCACGCGGGGCGCGGAACTACCCTGAACCGCTCAAGAACGGAAGCGGTGGGTAACGCTCTTCGCAGCGCGCGCTTCCATCGTCACCGGCG
>JAAFHJ010000215.1 GCA_013298325.1 Myxococcales bacterium
CAGATCGTCGTCGTCGGCCCGAGCGCCTACCTGCGTCGTTGCCTGATGGTCGCGGTGTTTCTGCCGCCGGTCGCGGTCGCCGGCGTGCTTCTCCCCGAGAAAAACATGCTACGCGCGCTCCCCGTGCTCACCGTCGCCGCCCCCCTCGCCGTTGTGCTCGTCGCGGTCTTTGCGCCGTGACGCCGCTCCCGATCGATGCCGAAATGCCGCGGCTCCTCGCCGAGCTCGATGCGCGAAAGGCGCTCGTTGTCGTCGCGGAACCGGGCGCCGGGAAGACGACACGCCTCCCGCGCGCGCTTCTCGACCTTGATTTACCCGGTGAAATCATTGTGTTGGAGCCGCGCCGGATCGCGGCACGAATGGCGGCACGCCGCGTGGCGGAAGAGGCCGGCGAACGGATCGGGGAGCGTGTAGGATACACAGTTCGCTTCGAAGACGTCTCTTCGTCGAAGACGCGACTCCGCTTCGTGACCGAGGGGATCCTGACCCGGCGGTTTGCCACCGATCCCGATTTGAAGGGGGTCTCCGCCGTCGTACTCGACGAATTCCACGAGCGTCATCTCCACGGCGATCTCGCGGCGGCGTGGCTCCGCGACCTCCGCCTGCGGCGGCCCGAGTTGCTGGTGTGCGTGATGTCGGCGACCCTCGACGCGGCGGCGGTGGCGACCTGGTTCGATGCGCCGATTGCGACCGTCGGTGGGCGCACGTTCCCGGTCGCGGTGACCTACCTCGGTGCCGATGAGCGCCCCCTCGAAGCGCAGGTCGTGAGTGGCGTTCGTGCGGCGCTTGCAGCAACCGCTGGAGATATCCTCGTTTTTTTGCCAGGGGCCGGCGAGATACGGCGGGCGGAAGAAGCGCTCGCGCCCCTCGCCGTGAAGGAGGCGCTTCGCATCTTTCCGCTCCACGGGGATCTGCCGCCTGAGGCGCAAGATCATGCCGTCCGCAAGGGGCCTGCCGGCGCTGGCCGGAAGGTCGTCCTCGCGACAAACGTCGCCGAATCGTCGCTTACGATCGATGGAGTGACGGCGGTGGTCGACAGCGGCCTTGAGCGCATCGCCGGCTTCGACGCCTGGAGTGGCCTGTCGACGCTGGAACTCGCCAAGTCATCGCGTGCATCTTGCATTCAACGTGCCGGTCGCGCCGGCCGCACCCAGGCTGGGACCGCGTTTCGGCTGTATGCGGAGGCCGACTTCGACCGGCGACCGATGCACGGAACGCCCGAATTCGCGCGGGCCGACCTCACCGACGTCGAGCTTTTGCTCGCATCGCTCCGCAAACGCGATTTGCCGCTTCTCGATCCGCCCAAAGCCGAAGTGCGCGCCCAGGCTCGTGCCCTCCTGGAACGCCTCGGCACGACGACCGCCGACGGCGAAGCGACCCCGCTCGGGCGAAAGGTCCTCCCGCTTCCGGTACCCGTTCGCCTCGGATGCTTGATTCACCAAGGAATTTCGGTCGGAATCGGAGGGACCGCGATTCTCGCGGCGGCGATCCTCAGCGAGCGCGATCTTCGCCGCGAAACGCGGGTTTCCTTCGGAAATCAAGCACGTAGCTTCGGTGACCGCGGCGCAGACAGCTCCGATGTCGAGACCCTGATCGACCTCTTCCGGGAGGTCGCGTTTGCGCATTTTTCGGGCGGTGCAATCCGCGCCGCCGAGCTCGACCCCGGCGCCGTCGCACGCGTGCGAAAGGGCGTCGAGGCGCTCTCCCGACACGGAAGCCTCCGCGGACACGGGACCGAAGACGAAGGCGACTACGGAACGACCGGGGAGCGCCTCCGGCGATGCCTGCTCGCAGCCTTCCCCGATCGGGTGGCAAAGCGGAAAAAGGCGGGCGGGCGCGACCTCGCGCTCGCTGGCGTCGGCGTGGCGACGCTTGCGGAAGCGTCGGTCGTGCGCCACGCGGAATGGATGATCTGCGCGTCGGCAAGCGTCCGCCGCGGGCGGCTTGAGGTGGAGAGCGCCGCCGAAATCGACCCGTTCTGGCTCGTCGAGCTCTTTCCGGAAAAGCTTGTGGAAGAGAAGCTCGTGACGTTCAACGACGCAACGGGGCGGGCGGTCGGCCTCGCACGCACCCTTTACGACGGCATCGTCCTCGACGAAGCGAAGTTCACGCCACCGCCGGAATTGCTGGCGCGCACGCTGGCGAAGGCGCTCCTCGCCAAGGGGGCGCATCGCCTCGCAAAGGAGGGTGCGCTCGACCGTCTCGTCCATCGCGTCGCCTTCGCGCGCCGCGTCCTCCGATCCAGCGTGTCGCCGGGCGGAGACCGCGTTTCGGCGGAGCTGAACCCTCTCGACGACGCCGCCATCGAAGATGCGGTTTCGCGCGCCTGTGAAGGGTGCACAAGTCTGAACGATCTCAAAGACTTCGACCTGGTCGACTGGCTCACGAACACGTTGCCGCGGAGCGTCGAGTCGGCCGCCCCGGAGACGGTGAAGCTTCCGAGCGGGCGCGTCGTTCCCGTCCATTACGAGCGCGATCAGGACCCGTGGGTTGCTTCGTACCTGCAGGATTTCTGCGGCGGCGGCGATCGCGTACTCGCCGTGAACGGCACGCCGCTCGTGGCGCACCTCCTCGCCCCGAACAAGCGATCGGTGCAAATCACCCGCGATCTACCGAGCTTCTTCCGGACCCACTACCCGGCGATCCGGAAGGAGCTGATGCGGAAGTATCCGAAACATGCGTGGCCCGAGGACCCGTCGGTACCGATTCCACCACGCTTTCGGTGAATATGACCGTGGCCTTCCGCCGCGATCAATGCCCAGAACGGAACACGAGGACGAGGACGCCACCGACCGCCGCGAGAAGAACGAGGAGCACCGCGACGATGACCTTTTCGACCGACCTGCTTCGGTCGGCGGTCGGTCGAGCCGGCGCGAGGGAGGCTCGTTGGGGGGCGTTCAGGTCGACTTCAAACGTCATCGGTGCCGATGGAGGGCTGGCAGACGCTGGTGCCGTTTCCAGAATGATTGCGGGGGCTTCGGCGCGCGTCCGCGGTCCGACATCGACGTGTTTCGATTTGCCACCAGGGACAAACACCTCGACGACGTCAGCCCCAAGGACCTCGGCGTCGTCCATCAGGCTGCGGCGGAGCATGACTGCCGGCTCGTCGGTCCGTGAAATGTACGGGGCCGGCGCGGCACGCGCGCCCGTCGACGCATAGGCGGCCCCCTTCGCGGTCGCTATTTCCGACGATCCGGGTTTGATCGGCGCGCTTGGCGGCGCGTCGGGCGTTTCCCCCTGCTTCAAATCCCGGTCAACCATGGCGGGGCGAAGATGACACGACCCGGCAAAGAAGAGCAATCCGTTTGTCCCCCAGGCGACGTAGCGGGGTGGCCTTGGCGCGGAAACGGAATGAGCGGCCTTCGGAGCCATCGACGCGCCGGTCGCTTCCGTGTAAATCGCGCCGTCCCGACCGGTTACCGCGAAGCTGTCGAACGTCGCGCACCGCCCGGGCAACGGAGAGATCGATCCATGAGGTATTTCATCACCGGCGGCGCAGGTTTTGTGGGCTCCCACCTCGCGGAGGAACTCCTGGAAAAGGGGCACCACGTGACCGTGCTCGACGACCTGTCAACAGGCTCCATCGAGAACATCGAGCACCTCAAGCCGCATCCGAAATTCCGCTACCATATCGATACAGTAGCCAATGTCCCACTCACCGCCGAGTTCATCGACGGCGCCGACATTGTCTACCACTTGGCCGCCGCCGTCGGCGTGAAGCTCATCGTCGAGAGTCCTGTACGGACCATCGAGACCAACATCCGCCTCACGGAAGTCGTGCTCGAGCAGGCCGCGAAGAAGAAGCGACCCGTGTTCGTTGCGTCGACGAGCGAAGTGTACGGGAAGAGCACTCAATTCCCGTTCCGCGAAGACGGCGACCTCGTTATGGGGCCGACGAACAAAGGGCGCTGGAGCTATGCATGCTCCAAGGCGATCGATGAGTTTTTGGCGATCGCGTACTACCGCGAAAAGAAGCTCCCGACCGTTGTGGGACGCCTTTTCAACACGGTCGGGCCGCGCCAGACCGGCATGTACGGGATGGTCGTTCCGAACTTTGTGATTCAGGGCCTTCAGGGCAAACCGATCACGGTGTTCGGCGACGGCACCCAGAGCCGCTGTTTCACCCATGTGAAGGACGTTGTCCGTGCGCTCGCCGGCGTCATGGAAACGGACAAGACGCTCGGCGAAGTCTACAACTTCGGAAACGACCACGAAATCACGATCACCGACCTCGCCAAGAAGGTCCGTGACATGACCGGCGGGAAGTCGGAAATCGTCTATATCCCCTACGACAAGGCCTACGAAGTTGGCTTTGAGGATATGCACCGTCGCGTCCCTTGCATCGACAAGGTGACCGCTGCGATCGGCTGGCGTCCGACCCGCAACCTCGACCAGATCTTGAACGACGTCATCGATTTCTACCGACCCCGCGTTGGGGTTTGACCGGCACGGGGGGCGAAGCATGGCTGCGGGGATTCTGCTCTACGTAGGACTCGGGCTCCTCTTCGCTCTCGGAACGGTTCCGGTCACGCGTGCGATCGCGCGACGGACCGGCTTTGTGGCCAAGCCTCGCGCCGACCGCTGGCACAGCAAGCCGACGGCGCTCATGGGTGGCGTCGGCATTATTGCTGCGTTTTTGGTCGCGTGGGGGATCGCCCACTTCCGGGGTAGCGTCGACCGAGGCGGGTTGCTCGTCGCATGCGCGGTTTCTATGGGCGTGCTCGGCTTCGTGGATGACATCGTCCAACTGAAGCCGTACGCGAAGCTCGTCTTTCAGCTTCTCGCGGCAATCACCCTAACGTCCTTCGGAAACGTTCTCCCCTGGACGCCGTGGATGCCGGTCAACCACGCCATCACAGTGTTTTGGCTCGTTGGAGTCACCAACGCCCTGAACCTGCTCGACAACATCGACGGCCTCTCCGCCGGGATCGCGTCGATTGCGGGTCTGTTTATGGCGTACTTTTTCCACATGACCGGCCAAGATGGAATGGCGGTCGTCCTCGCGTGCTTCGCCGGTGCGACGCTCGGATTTCTCGTCTTCAATTTCCATCCTGCGTCGATCTTTATGGGCGACTCCGGATCGCTCTTCTTGGGCTTTCTCCTTGGAGGGGCGGCCCTCTACCAAAACACGCATCGATCCCGGGGCCTCGTCGCAGTCCTCGCCCCACCCGTGCTGATTCTCGCGATCCCGATTCTCGACACGACGCTCGTGACGATCACGCGCAAGCTCCACGGGCGCTCGGTTTCTCAAGGGGGGCGCGACCACACCTCGCATCGACTCGTCGCGCTCGGTCTCTCCGAAAGGGACGCAACACTAACCCTTTATGGCCTCGCGGTTCTTTCGGGAATCTGCGCAACGGTCGCCTTCCACGCCCGACAGAGCATCGCCTATGCGCTGATCCCGGCTTTTGCCGTCGCGATCGCCATCGTCGCTGCCTACCTCGGTCGCGTGAAGGTCTACGCGCCCGTTGCCGACGAAAACAAACCGGCAAAGCGGGCGCTCCTACCGACGCTGGCGGACTTTTCTTACAAGCGCCGCATCTTTGAAGTCATCTTTGACTTCACGCTGATCCTCCTCGCCTATTATTCGGCATTTCTCCTCCGCTTCGATGGCGATCTGACCGAGCCGTTCTGGCAACGATTCAGCAAATCGATTCCCGTTCTCGCCGGCGCGCAAATGGCCCTCTTGCTTGCAACGGGTCTCTACGGCGGTCTCTGGCGGTATACGAGCCTTGCCGACCTGCGACGGATTTTCACGTCGTCGGTCGTGGCGGCGATCGGGGGAGTCGCGGCGGTTGCCATTGCATTTCGCGGGCTGGCGGGCTTTTCGCGCGCCGTCTTCATCATCGACGGGATGCTGATCTTCCTGTTCCTAGCGGGGCTCCGCGTGAGTTTTCGCGTGATTCGTGACTGGCTCGTCGCCCGCATGGACGTCCAGCAACGACGACGCGTCATCATCTACGGCGCCGGGGACGCCGGCGAGCTGCTCCTTCGGGAGATCCGCAACAACGGCGAGCTGAATTTGCTCCCGGTCGGCTTCGTCGACGACGACCCCCAGAAAGAGGGCGTGGTCATCCACGGCTTGCGCGTCCTCGGAAGCGGGGCCAATCTCGCGAATTTGCTTCCGTCGCTTCGCGTTCAAGAGATTGTGCTCTCAACGGGGCACATCGATGCGGAGCGCCTGGCCGCGCTCGACGCCGTGTGTGAGCACGGAAACGTCAAGCTGCGGCGCGCCCGCATCGACTGGCACTGATCACCGCTTCCGGCGGAGCCAAAGTTCGAGCGTAAGCAGCAGGAAGAGGCGCTGCCCGTGGTCCATCGTTTCTGCGTCATGTTCCGCACGCAAGCGATCGATCACGCCCGGTTGAAGGAGCCGGCGCACCTCGGCGGAGGGGCCGAATAGGTCGTCAAGCGCAGCTCGAAGCGGCCCGCGGAACCAGGTGCCGAGCGGCACGCCGAAGCCCATTTTCGGCCGACGAGCGATGTTTGATGGGAGAAGATCTTCGAAGGCCTTCTTGAAAAGCCACTTTCCGGTGGTTCCCCGCCGGTGGAAGCGCGCCGGGAGCCGAAATGCGAATTCGGTAAGCGCCTTGTCCAAGAGGGGGGCACGTACCTCAAGGCTATGGTGCATGCTGGAACGGTCCGTCTTTACAAGAAGATCGCCAGGCAGGTAAGAACGGTAGTTGTTCGCCAAGATTCTGTGCGCGGCAAAGTCATTCGCATCGTCAATGCGGGAAACAAATCGACGAATGCTTGAACCAGAATCCCGAAACTCCGGGCGGAGAACATCATCTGTTCGGCCGGCGAAGTAGGGCATGTACCCAACGAGGCGCTCACCAAGCGGCAATGCCGCGCGCGTGAGGAAGCGTATCGCCTTCCCTTGCAGCGTGCGCTCGCTCGCGCCCATCGGGAGCCGACGGGCAACCAGAGAGAGGCCATCGCGCACGAGCATCGGGACGTGTTCGGTTGCCTCGGCGGCAAAAAACCTCTGATATCCGTAAAAGAGTTCGTCCCCACCATCGCCGGAGAGCGCGACTGTCACGTGCTCACGGGTGAGTCGCGACACGACACTCGTCGGGATCGCTGACGAATCACCAAAGGGGCCGTCATGGGCGCCAACGAGATCGTCGAGAAGGTCAAGGCTCGACGGTTCAATGCGGAATTCGGTGTGGTGCGCACCGAAACGGCCGGCGACGTCGCGGGCGAACGCAGTTTCGTCGTAGCGAGCGTCGCCAGCAAACCCGATGGAAAACGTCTTGACTCCAGGCCCCTTCGCTTTCGCCAAGAGTCCGACAATTACCGTAGAATCGACGCCTCCCGACAGGAATGCTCCGAGCGGTACGTCGGCCTCAAGGCGCCGCTCGACGGCCGACGTCACAAGACGACGTAGCTCGGCCGCCGCTGTCCGGACGTCCAACGCCTCAAGCGACGGATCGACGGCGGGAAGGTCCCAGTAACGGGAAACGTGAGGAACTGCGCCCGCGTCGAGCACGAGAATATGCGCCGGCGGAACCTCGAGCACCCCCTCGTGGAAGGTCTCGGGCCCGGGGACGTAGCCAAGCGCAAGAAGACCGGCGAGCGCGGAGAGTTTTGGACGCAGCGCGATGCCTGACGCTTCCAGAGCTTTCGGCTCTGAACCGAAGCGCAATTCCTGGCCGTCAAACGTGTAAAAGAGCGGTTTCTTCCCCGCGCGGTCGCGCCCCAACAGAGCACGCCGCTTCGATCCGTCAAAGATACAGAACGCGAACATCCCGTCGAGACGGTCGACGATCGAGTCACCAAACGCCCGATATCCCTCGAGAATCACCTCACTGTCG
>JAAFHJ010000216.1 GCA_013298325.1 Myxococcales bacterium
GCCGCGCGAGAGAGGCGCATCGATCGGTAAGATCAAGGAGCCCGTAGGTGGCAACCACGTCGACGAGGCCACGCCCGACCCCCTCAAAAAACTCCGCAAATTCAGACCTTTCGTCGCGGCGCGAGGCGAGGAGCGCGAGCGCCGTCACGAGGTTTCCGCCCGCGCTCTCCCCGGCCAAGAGGAACGGCTTCGGTGCGTCGCCACCGACCGCAAACGTGATCGCGCGAATCGCGTCCTCGAGCTGGGCGGGGGCAGGATGCTCGGGGGCGAGACGGTAGTCGGGGACGTATACCGTGTGACCTGCACGCGCATACCGGAGCGCCATCACGCGATGGGTCTCTTTCGAGAGCATCTGGAAGCCGCCGCCATGGACGTAGACAATCGGTGGCCGCTCGCCATCGGACTGCAAATTTGCGGGCCGGTAGACGTCCATTCGGTGCGTTCGAAGAGGCCCGTAGGGGACGTCCTTCGTGACCTGAACGGCGCCGAGAGCCAGTTCGCCGGTGGGAAACATGTAGCGTGCACGCGTATAGCCATGCACGAGCCGATCGAGGACACGCGCCCGAAGCCGCGGCGGGACTAGGCCATGCTCGGCGAGGTCACGGCGAAGCGTCGGCAACGACGCAAATAGGGCGCGGAGGTCACGGAGCCGTTGGAAAGCCACCGAGGGAATCTACGACGATCCTGGGAGAATGCCGCACAGATTCATTCGGACAAGAGGGAGCGCGCAATCACGATGCGTTGCACTTCGCTCGTCCCTTCGTAGATCATCGAGACGCGTACGTCGCGGAGGTGGCGCTCCGCGGGGAACTCACGCGTGTAGCCGTAGCCACCGTGGATCTGCACAGCTTCATTGCAGATTTTCCAGGCGTTCTCCGTCGAGAAGACCTTCGCCATGCTCGCCTCTCGGGAGAACGGCTTCTTCGCTTCCTTGAGCGTCGCCGCACGCATCGTGAGCATGTGGGCCGCATCGATCGCGGTGCGCATATCGGCGAGCTTCCATTGAATCGCCTGGAACTCGCCAATCGATTTCCCAAAGGCTTTGCGATCTTTCGCGTAGGTCACGCTCTCGTCCAGCGCCGCGCGGGCGATGCCTAGCGCCTGCGAAGCGATGCCGATGCGGCCGCCGTCGAGGGCCATCATGCCGATCTTGAAGCCGCCATGGAGCTCGCCCAAGAGCGCGCTCGCGGGGACGCGGACGCCTTCGAGTTCGAGGGCGACGGTGTTCGAACCGCGGAGGCCCATTTTGTCCTCTTTGCGGCCGATTCGAAGACCCGGGGTGCCGGCTTCGACGAGAAAGCAGGTGAGCCCCTTCCCGCCCGGGTGCGTCGTTTTGTCGCCGGTTCGCGCCCATACAACGAAGACGCCCGCGTAGGCGCCGCTCGTGATCCACTGCTTCGCCCCGTCGAGGACCCACGTGTCGCCGTCGAGGCGCGCCGTCGTGAGCATGCCGCCGGGATCGCTCCCGGCGCCCGGCTCCGAGAGCCCAAAGGCGCCGGCGAGGTACTCACCGCTCGCGAGCTTCGGGCAGTACTTCTGCCTTTGTTCCTCGGTGCCGAATTGGGCAATGACCTCACCAACCATGTTGGTGACAGCCATGGTGACTGCCGTCGATGCGCAGGCGCGGGCGACCTCCTGCATGGCGAGCGAATAGCTCACCACCCCGGCCTCCGAACCGCCATAGACGCCCGGGACGTTCACCGCCAAAAGACCGAGATCCCCGAGACCTCGGAGGATCTCCGCGGGGAATTTCTCCGTCGCGTCGATCTCCTTGGCCTGGGGGAGGATCACCTTCTGCGCGTAATCTCGGGCCGCCTTCTGAATCAGCGACTGCGTCTCGTTCAGATCAAATTCCATGGGGCACCCGAGTTCCGTTCAAAGAAGAGTGTTGGCGTGGCTCAAAGGGACAAGGTCGTCTTGGCGACCCAGCCCCCCGGGCTCGGTGTCTCGGCGCCGACGAAGGCCCCCGCCAAACAGTCGGCCTTTTCGGCTGCCTCTTTCGAGGTCACAGCGACGCCGGCCGCTTGAATGCGCCCCTTTTTGCCGTCAGGTGCAACATACACGGTGACCGAAAAGCCATGGGCCCCCGCCGTGCAGGCTGCGACCGCCTTCGAGCCGGTGACGGTGCCGGGCACCTTGTCGGCGGCCCAAGGGCCGGCCGGTCGCGCATCGTGGACGTCAAATCCGGTGGAAAAACGGGCCTCTGCCTCGTCCCCTTCCTCCGGTGACGGCCAGTGAACGCCGCTCAATTGGTCGAGCATGCACTTTTCGGTGAGGCGATCGCCGAGGTCGCCCCCTTCGATAAAGGCATATTTCGTCGAGCCATCGTGGGCGATGCGGACGAAGAACTTCACGTCGCCAGCGAGCGTCTCGACGCGCTTGGAGCCGTTCTTGAAGCAGTTCATCATCGCATCGGCGGTGCCGTCGAAGGCCTTTTGGACCTTCGCCTTATCGACGCTGCCGAGCTCCTGATGCATCGACGGCGCGTTCCCGTTGGTGCGCGGCTTGGCCGTCTCCGTTGGGGTCGCGTCGGTCGTCGGCGCTTCCGCCGGCTTTCCACCACAGCCGAGGGCGGCTGCGACGAGCCCCACACTAAGCGTGTAAAGTGCAGCTTTCATCGTTCCGATCAGCCTTTGAGGAGGTTGGCGGCGATGACGATGCGCTGGATTTCGCTCGTGCCTTCGTAGAGTTCGGTGATGCGTGCGTCGCGGTAGTTACGCTCAACGGGGAACTCGGTGCTGTAGCCGTAGCCGCCGTGGATCTGGATCGCCTTATGGGCGACGCGCGTAGACATTTCGCTGGCGTAGAGCTTCGCCTGGGCGCTCTCCATGCTGTGGCGGACGCTCTTGTCGGTGACCGCCTTGTCCTTCAGCGCGGCGGCGCGCCAGGTGAGGAGACGGGCCGCATCGAGCTCGGTCCCCATGTCGGCGATCATGAATTGAATCGCCTGGTGCTTGTCGATGGTGACGCCGAAGCTCTTGCGCTCCTTTGCATACTGCACCGACTTCTCGAGGGCCGCTTTCGCGATGCCGAGCGCCTGGGAGGCGATGCCGATGCGGCCGCCGTCGAGGGTCGCCATGGCGACCTTGAAGCCTTCGCCGACTTTGCCGACGACGGCATCGTCGGGGACGAAACAGTTTTCAAAGAAGACCGTACACGAGTGGGCCGCCTTGATGCCGAGCTTGTGGTCGCGGGCGTTCTTCGTGAAGCCGGCCGTTCCGCTCGGGATCACAAATGCCGTATGCTTCACTTTTCCGGTCGTCGGATCCTTCTCGGTGATGGCGAAGAGAATGATGTAGTCGGCGTGGGGGCCGTTCGTGATCCAGTTCTTCGCGCCATCGATGACCCAGCCGCCGTCGACCTTTTTGGCAACGGTTGCCATGGTTTGTGCGTCCGAACCGCTCATCGGCTCCGTGAGGCCGAAGCAGCCGAGCTTCTCACCGCGGGCGACCGGCGTGAGAATTTCCTTCTTTTGTTTCTCGGAACCAAACTTGACGAGCGGGTCGCAGAAGAGCGAATTGTTTACGCTCATGATGACGCCGGTCGAGGCGCACGCGGCGCTGATCTCTTCCATCGCGAGCGCGTAGCTCACATGGTCCAACCCGGCGCCGCCGTACTCCTCGGGGACGGCGATGCCGAGGAAACCGAGCTCGCCCATCTTGGCGACCAGTTCCGCGGGCCAACGCTCATTCTTGTCCAATTCTGCGGCCTTGGGGGCCACTTCCTTGGCCGCAAAGTCGCGTGCCGTATCCCGAATCATTCGCTGCGTCTCGGTGAGCTCGAAGTCCATGGAGCCGCTCGATAGCGCCAAAGAGGGCGCGAATGAAGGGGGTGGACGCGAAAGCGCAGATGTTGCGGACAGGGCGCCCCTTCAGGGGGCCGGGAAGCGGGCGCCGACGCCCGCGACGACGATCGCGATGAGCCCTTCCAGGTAGGCGTCATCGACCGGATTTCCTGAAAAAAACTTGCGGTGACAGACGGCTGCGACCGGGAGCTGAAAGAGAAAATCGGGGGGCACTTCGGCGGAGATTTCGCCGCGAGCGACGGCGCGAGCGACGATCCCGTCGGGAATTACCCGGCGGCGAGCCCGGAGCGCCTGCTTGATGGCGACGACGTCGGGGTCGTCGGCCTCCGCCCAGAGCATGCGCCAAATGCTGCTCCCGCGCGGCGACGAGAGCATCCGCACCGTTTCGCGCAGGTAAGCGAGAAGGTCCTCGCGGATGGAACCGTGATCGGGGAGTTCGGGGAGGTCGTCCTCGGTCACTTGCAGAATGGCTGCCCGCACGAGATCAACCTTGGTGGGCCAGCGGCGATAAATCGTGGTTTTTGCAACACTTGCCCGATGGGCGACCGACTCCACGGAAAGCCCCGCGTAGCCGTGAATCGCGAGCTCTTCGACGGTCGCCTCGAGCACAGAAGCGACCACGCGCGCGCTCCGACCGCCAGCGCGGACACCGAGCGTCGCTGGCGTCGGCACTAGCGAACCAGCTGAATTTGCATTCAATTTCGACACAACCGCGGAAGGTTCGGCGAGCGGCTTGGGGGATTTTCGAAGCACCATTTGCAACTACTTGTTGCTTTAGCACGGGGGCGCAGTAGGACAATCGCAACATTTCGTAGCGACAAGCACTCCAAAGCGGCGAACGAGCCTCGTTGCCCCCTTGGACGGAAAGTGGATCCCCCGTGAGCACAACCACCGATATTTCCAACGAAACTGCCCCCGCCGCGCCAGAAGCGAAAGCGGGGAGCAAGCGCCCGATCCTCGCGGCACTTCTCTTGGGATTTCTAGCACTTGGCGGCTGGAAGTATGCGGCGACGATCGGCCACGAACGGACCGACGACGCGCAGGTCGAGGGGGACATCGTCGGCCTTGCCGTGCGGACCAGCGGCGCCGTGAAGGAGGTGCGCTTCGCCGACAACACCCACGTCACGGCGGGAGATGTGCTGGTCGTCCTCGACGACGACATCCAGAAGGCGAAGCTCGCCCAGGCAGAGGCCGCCTTGGAAGTGGCAAAGGCGCAGGCGGAAGCGGCGGAGAAATCGGCGGCCCTTTCCGACCGAAACGCCCGCGGAACGAAGACGGCAACACGGGCTCAGCTCGATGGCGCCGCCTACGGAGCGACGCAGACGAAGGAGCAGATCGCGGCCTCAGAAGCTCGCGTAACTGCTGCCAAATCGACGCTCGCCCAGGCCAAAGACGAAGAGGGGCGTGCCAAACGCCTCTTCGATACTGGGTCGGTCTCAAAGGCCCAATTCGATCTCGCAAAGACCGCCCTCGACAATGCCCAATCTGGCTACGATCAATCGGTCGCCAACTTGGAAAGCGCGCGGGCAAACGTCGGTTCTGCCCAGAGCCGCGTTGCCGAAACTGCCGCGAAGCTGGAGCAGGTGAGCGACGTCGACACCCTCGTCGCCGAGGCGGCCGCCCGGAGCCGAACGGCCAAGGCGCAGGTGCTCGTCGCCCAGGCGTCCCGGGATCTTGCCGCCCTCGACCTCAGCTTCACGAAGATTGTCGCCCCACAAGCGGGCGTAGTCACAAAGAAATCGGTCGGCGTTGGTCAGCTCCTCGGCCCGGGGTCGACGATCGCCCAACTCGTTCCCGACGGCTCCCTCTGGATCGTCGCCAACTTCAAAGAGACCCAAATCGGCGCGATGCGCACCGGGAACCCGGTGGAGATCGAAGTCGACGCCCTCCCCGGCCGAAAATTTCAGGCGACGGTGGAGAGCTTCTCGCCGGCAACGGGGTCTCGTTTCAGCTTGCTCCCGCCCGACAACGCCAGCGGCAACTACACGAAAGTCGTCCAGCGGATTCCCGTCCGGATGAAGATCGAAAACCTCGGCGACGCCCTTCTGCGCCCTGGCTTTTCGGTCACGGCGAATGTGAAGGTACGCTGAACGCCCCCTTTCCATCGGTCTCGCGTTTCTGAGGGAAGGGGCGGAGCTATGGGCCTCGTTTCAGACAGCAATCGAAAATGGTTTATCGCGATCACGGCGGCGCTGGCGGCGCTCGTCGAGATCGTCGACTCGAGCATTGTGAACGTCGCACTCACGGAGATGCAGTCGAGCCTCGGCGCGACGCTCTCGGAGATCGGCTGGGTCATCACCAGCTACGCGATCGCAAATGTAATTATCCTTCCGCTCTCAGCCTGGCTCGGCGATGTCTTCGGAAAGAAAAGATATTTCATCTTCTCGCTCGTCGGGTTCACGGCATCGTCGGTCCTCTGTGGGCTCTCGACGTCCCTCTGGATGCTCATCGTCGCCCGCATCCTCCAAGGGCTAACGGGGGGCGGACTCGTCTCCAAAGCCCAGTCGATTCTGTTCGAAACATTCCCCAAAGAGGAGCAGGGCCAGGCACAGGCTCTCTTCGGCATTGTCGCCATTTCTGGCCCGGCCATCGGTCCGACGCTGGGCGGCTACATCGTGACCAACCTCGACTGGCGATGGATCTTCTTTATCAATTTGCCGATCGGAATTGGCGCCGTCGCAATGGCAATGACCTTCCTCCCCGAGGACCCGATCGCCAAGGCGGTCGCAGTGACGAAGGATGCCGCGGGAAAGGTGATCAAGATCGGCCGGAAGATCGATTTCTTGGGCCTGATCTACCTCGTTGTTGGCCTCGGATCCCTTCAAACAGTGCTCGAGGAGGGGCAGAGCGAAGAGTGGTTTGAATCAAAGATGATCGTCGGCCTCTCAATCGCCGCCGTCGTCGCCCTCGCCCTTTTCGTCCGCGAGGAGTTGACGGTCGCCGAACCGGTCGTCGACCTCCGCGTCCTCCGCCATCGCTCGCTGGCCGCCGGCTCGCTCTTCTCGATGGTCCTCGGCATGGGTCTCTACGGCGCACTCTTCGCAGTGCCGATCTTCGCCCAATCGATCCTGAAGTTCACCGCGCAAGATACGGGAATGCTTCTTCTTCCGGGCGCGCTGGCAAGTGCCTTCATGATGCCGATCGCCGGGATCGTGGCGCGGAAGATCGATCCGCGCTTCGTGATCGCCGCCGGCGCCATCACGTTGACGACGGCGATCCTGCTTCTCGGCCGCCTCTCGCCGTTGACCGGCGTCGACGATCTGTTCTGGCCGCTCGTCCTCCGCGGCGCCGGAACGGTCTTCATGTTCCTCCCGCTCTCCATGGCGGCGATCGCCCCTCTCCCGAAAGAGGACATGGCCAAGGCGACCGGCTTCTACAACCTCACGCGCCAGCTTGGTGGCAGCATCGGGATCGCCTTCTTGACCGGCCTCCTCGATCGGCGCGGCGTATTCCACACCCAGCACCTCTCCGAGTCGGTAAACCCGGCGAATCCGGCGGCGACCTTTCGATTGAACGCAATGACCCGCCTCCTCGAGGGGCACGGGGTCCCCCACGAAGGGGCGACACGGGGCGCGCTACAAATGCTCGCCGGGACAACAAAAGTTCAGGCGATGATCTGCTCCTTCAACGACACGTTCTATGCGACCGCGACCCTCCTCGTCCTTTCGCTGCCGCTCCTCTTCCTACTTCGCAAGCCGCCGGCCGACGCCAAGGTCGAGGCGGGCCACTGAGCCCCATCGCCTGGAAATTTCCTCGCAGAGTCTCGTTCTTCGCTTTCCTTCGTTTCCTGTAACCAAATAGTTGCACTTCCCCACAGATGCCTTAGATAGGCACGAGCCACGCGCTTCACGCACTGCGGCAGATTCGGTTCGCCGGTCTGCAACGGGGGCGGAGGACAATCGCCTATTCCCCCCTTGTCTGACGCGGAAACGTTCCCCTAACCGCGCGCAGGATCGACCGGTTCTGCACCGCCAGACCGCCTTTTTCGAGGACGCCATGA
>JAAFHJ010000217.1 GCA_013298325.1 Myxococcales bacterium
CGGTCACCTACCCATCCCCCTTCGACGACGGCCCCGGAAGCGCGCGGAATGCACCCCCCAGCGCCGTTCTCCCGCCGGTCGTCGCGGCGCCCCCGGTGGTCGCTCCGCCTCCGCCGGAACCGCCTCCCGACGATCCCTTCGACGACGAAGACGATCCCGACGGCCGCACCCTCTTCTACACGCCGGCCGCCCGCGAGGAGATGCTCGCCGAGTCGTCCCGCAGCCCCGCTGTGGCGCCGTCGCCGTCGCTGCCGTCTCCGATCGCGCCGATGCCGTCTCCCGTGGCGGTCCCGGCCATTCGGCCCGCGGCCGGCGCGCCGATGATTCGTCCCGCCGCTGGTGCCCCCGCGATTCGCCCGGCCGCCGGTGCCCCGATGGTGCGTCCCGCTCCTCCGGCCCCTCCTCCGGTAGCCGCTGCGCCTCCCGTTGCTCCGGTCGCTGCACCTCCTGCGCCGCGCCCGATGGCCGCCCCGGCGGTCCGCCCAGCCGCGGGGGCACCCCTGGTCCGTCCTCCCGTCCCCGCGGCACCACGTCCGCCGGTCCCTGCGGCGCCGCGTCCCCCGGTCCCCGCTGTTCCTGCGATTCCGAGCGTGGCCAGGCCGGCCCCGGCGGTTCCAAGCGCCCCCAAGCCGGCGCCCGTGGCCGCCCGCCCGCTCGCCCCGCTTCCGAAGCCGGGCCCCAAGCTCCCGTCCGCCGCGCCTCCGTCGGCGGAACGCGCCGCCATCGCCACCGGCGACGATGCCCTCGCCGCCGCCCAAGCAGCCCGCAATGCCGACCTGGCCCTCCAAAAGGGGGACCTCGACGGCGCCGAAGATGCGGCCCGCTTGGCGATGGAGAAGGACCCGAATCAGCAGGAATATCAGGCGCTTTTGGCCTGGATTCATTCTCGTCGGGATCCGAAGCGCTCCCCGCAGGCGCTCGCGGTGTTCGATCGCATCTTGGCGGCGAGCCCCGAGCTCGAACGCGTGATTCTCTACCGCGCCCGCGTCCGTCGCGAGCTCGGCCAAGGATCGGGCGCTATCGATGACTACGAGCTCCTGCTCGATCTGAACCCGCTCCACGTGGAAGCGACGCGCGAGATCCTCGAATCGAAGCGGAATCCTGGTCGCGAGTAATCGGGGCCGGCTTCACACTTCTTCATCGTTGTCCGCGAACTCCCTTCATAGAAGGGGACGAACTTCTCTCCTGACCGCGCCTCCGCATCTCGCGGAGTTCGCAGCCAGGAGTTTCTCATGTTCGGATTTTTACTCGGTTCGGTCTGTCTCGTCGGCCTCATCAAAGTGCTCCGCGGCGGTCGCTGCGGTGGTGGCGGCTGGCAACGGGGATGCGGGGGCCAAGGCCAAGGCTGGCACGGCGGCCACGGCCACCACGGCTGGCATGGTCGTCATGGTCGCGGCGGCGATCCCCGTCGACGCATGCGCTGGGCCTTCGCACGCCTCGGGACGACGGTCGCCCAGGAGCAGGAGCTGCTCGCGGCCTTCGACAAAATGCAGGAAGTTCGGGAAAATGGCCGCGAGCAAATGCAACGTGCTCGCGGGGAACTTGCGGCGGTGCTTCGCGCGGAGACCTTCGACGAAGAGGCGACTGGGGCGCTTACCGCCCGCGTCGAAGCGCTCGTCGATGAAGGCCGAAAAGCCGGGCTCGACGCCCTCGCGACCGCCCATCGGGTCCTCGATGTGCGCCAGCGTGGGATCCTCGCCGACCTCCTCGATGGCGGCGGCTTCTTTGGTGAAAACGGCCGTCGTGGCGGCGCGCACCCCTTTCGAGGTGATGTATGAACCCGGAATTCCGCGCCAAAATCGCCCGCAAAGTGCTCGCTGCGCTCCTCGCCGTCGGGACCGTCGCCGGCTTCGCCTCCGGCTTCCACGACCTCCGCCGCCACGGCTGCCACGCGGGGAGCCGCGAGCGGACCTTCGAAGATCGCGTCGCTGCGACCTGTGTGCGCGCCGCGGAAAACGCCCGCAATGACCACGAACGCGCCCCCCGGCAGCGCGATCCGCGGGAGAACGCGACGCCGCCCGGCGACGCGCGCTAAAAGCCTCCGCCATGCCCAAAGTCCTGCTGATTGACGATGACGTCCGTCTCCGCGCCCTCGTTGAGGAGTACCTCACGCGGAACGGCGTCGTCGTCGTCACAGCGCCCGACGGCGAAACGGGGCTCGCCCGGTTTGCTGCCGAGGCGGTCGACGCCGTGATCCTCGACGTCATGCTCCCGGGCATCGACGGCCTGGAGGTGCTCCGGCGCCTCCGCCTCCGGTCGAACGTCCCCGTCGTCATGCTCACCGCAAAAGGGGACGAGACTGACCGCGTGGTTGGTCTCGAGGTCGGCGCCGACGACTACCTCCCGAAGCCCTTCGGACCCCGCGAATTGCTTGCACGACTCCGTGCGGTGCTCCGGCGCGTCTCTCCGAACGGCCCCGTCGCCGAACTCCGCGTCGGCCTCCTCGTCCTCGATCTCGGCACCCGCGAAGTCCGCGACGGCGACGCCCGGATCGAGCTCACCGGCCTCGAATTCGACCTCCTCCACGCCCTCGCGCGACGAGCGGGGCGCGTCGTCCCCCGCGACACGCTGCTCGCCGAGGCGGGCCGAAGCGACGTCGTTGTTGGCGATCGCACCGTCGACGTCCACATCTCCCACCTCCGCCAGAAGCTCGGCGACGATCCGAAGACGCCCCGCCGCATCAAGACGGTCCGCGGCGTCGGTTACGTCTTCACCAAGGATGAGGTCTAGCGATGGGACCTAGAAGCGGGCGCCCCCACCGGCATCCCCACCGTCAGCCGCCCTATCTCGAAGGAATTCATCGAGGTAGGCCGTGGAAGCTTCCGGTTACCCGCTACGTCGCCTGGCACCTTCGGAAGGCGCTCTTTTTCGGCTTCGGCGGCACGATTGCGATCACCGCCCTCGTCCTCCATGGGCTCGGTGCCGTCTTCGAGCACCGGGAAGGGCACCGCCCCCCTTGGCTCGCCATCGGGATCGCGCTTTTGGCCCTCTGGGGCGCCTCCAGCATGCTCGCCCGCCGCCTGACACGCCCGCTCGGCGCGCTCCTCCGCGCCGCCGATGCCTTCGGTCGCGGCGACCTTTCCGTCCGCGTCCCGTACGTGCACACCCGCCACGGCGAGGCCTTCGTGATCGCCAAGACCTTCAACGATATGGCGGCCCGCATCGAGCGGCAAGTCGCCGATCAGCGCGCCCTCCTCGCGACCGTATCCCACGAGATTCGCTCGCCTCTCGCCCGAATTCGCCTGCATACCGAGCTCGCCCGCGAGACCGATATCGCGGTGGCGACGACCCACCTCGACGCCGTCGATGACGAGGTCGCAGCCGTCGACCGGCTTGTCGGCGATCTCCTTGCCGGTTCCCGGATCGATTTCGGCGCCCTCACGCGGAGCGTCCACACGCCCGCCGAACTGGCAACGAGCGCCCTCGAAGCGGCTGAAACTCCTCCAGAAGTTCTTTCCGTCGACGAAGACCTCCCGGAGCTCTCTGTCGACGTCACTCTCGTCGTCCGCGCCCTCGCCAACCTCCTCCAGAACGCTCGTCGCCACGGGGGCGGCGTCGCCTCGTTTTCGGTGGCGGCCGCCGGCACCGGTGTCTCCTTTACCGTTCACGATCGGGGGCCCGGCCTCCGAAATGGCGATGAAGAGCGCGTTTTTGAACCCTTTTATCGAAGCGCCGTCCGCGAAGGCTCCCCCACGCCGGACGGCCCCAGCACCGGTTTGGGGCTGGCCTTGGTGAAGCGCATCGTCGAAGCCCACGGTGGCACCGTCACCGGACAAAACGCCCCCGAAGGCGGGGCCGCCTTCACGATTCTCCTTCCGTCGACGCCCGCGGTTTAGGCGCCAATCGCCGGTTGCCCCTGTAAGGTCGCTGTGGAAGCCGGCGATTCTTTACATAAGGATCTCGGTTCCGCTCCGTCGAAGGTGCGGCTAAGGTCTGCCTCGCTCTCAACCGCGCGGTGGCCCTTGCCGAATCCCGGACGGCTCCTCGCGTATTTTCCGAGCGTAGCCGTCTTCTTTGCCCGCCTACGCTCGGACCGCCGAGCCCGAACGTCCTAAGGAGTCTTCCGTGAAATACTCTCTGTACCTGCTTCCGCTCGTGGTCCTTTCCGTCTCCAGCGCCGCTTGCGGCAAAGAGGAGACGCCTCCGAACACGGCCCAGAACGTGAACCAGCAGTATCCGCAAGGTCAGCAGGGCCAGTACCCGCAAGGCCAGCAGGGGCAGTATCCGCAGGGCCAACAGTACCCGCAAGGCCAGCAGTACCCGCAAGGCCAGCAGTACCCGCAGGGCCAGCAGTATCCGCAAGGTCAGCAGGGCGCGTACACGCAGCCGGCCGCTACCGGCACCGCGACGCCGGCCCCTGCCGGGACTGGCACCGCCCCCGCAGGTTGGACGTTCCCGGGCTTCCCGGCGGCCGGCGGTCAAGCGGGCGGCACCGGTGCAACGGCCGGCGGCGCCACGGGCGGAACCGCCCAGCCCCTCGACCCGAACGTCGCCGCTGCAGCGACCTCGCTCCTCGGTCAGACGGCCGCCGCAGAATCGGCCGGCAGCGCTGATGGTGCTGTGATCTCTGGTAATTTCCAGACCGGGCAGACCCTCGAGCAGACCTTCAACCTCCAACCGGGCAAGTGCTACTCGGTCGTTGGCGACAGCATCGGCCCCGGCTCCCAGCTCGACGCGCAGATCATCATCACGACGGTCGTCCCCGGCATGCAGCTCCCGGCGAACAGCGCCTCAGGCACGGCGTCGATGACCGGCTCGAAGGTCGTCCTCGGCGGCAAGAACTGCGTCAAGACGATGTCTCCGATCCCGCTCACGGCGAAGGTCGTCGTCACGATGTCGAAGGGGGCCGGCATGGCGGCCGCCCAGCTCTACTCGAAGTGATACCGAGCAAGGATGTGCTGGTTAAATACCAGTAATCCTTGGATCTTTACGAAACGCGGGCCCCGCAAATCTTGCGCGGAGGCCCGCTTTCTGTTTCGGTAGGTCGCATGGCACGATCGTCCGTGATTCTGGTCGCACCGTTCCTTGTCGGCCTAGCTGCCTGTTCGCCGCCGACGAAGGGGGGCGCCGCCCATCCGTCGGCGAGCGGGGAGCCGCTCGGCGGACCTGCCCCTTCGGCCTCCGTCGCGACAAACGCACCGAACCCCAGCGCTTCGGCGGCCCCGGTAGAAGCTCCGCCGCAAGATGCAAAAATTTTAAAGTTTACGCGTGCTTCCGATTCCGGCACCGTCGATCGCATCGGTGAAAAGGACGGCGAGTTTTCCCCGGATGGGAAGAACGATCTCTCCTTTGACGTCACCCTCGAAGGGGCGGTCACCGCGCTCTTTGTTGCCGCCGTCGATGCGCGTGGAGGGGCGAGCGGCGCCTTCCAAGCCGACACTTTGACCGGAAAAGAATTCCAGCCCGGCGAGCTCGCCCTCGCCTATCAAGGCGGAAAGACGGCAGGAATCGTCGTCTTCGAGGGGGAGACCCGCCTCAACGGGGCCAACGGTGCGCTCCCAGCCGGCACCTTCAGGAACGGCACACGCACCGTTCGACTGTACATCCCTGCCGATTCCGCCGCGAAACCGGGGAAGCCGCTACGCGTCTATGCGCTTGGACTTACTGGAGAAATCGTTCGCGGGCCGACGCTCGATCGATGACCGTTCGTTAGGCGAGCCGCCAGACCACGTAAAACAGCAGGTAGACAACCGGCCCCGACACCGAGACCCACGCCCAGCGAGGCACGCGCGACCACCACGACCGCCGGGGCGCGGCGTTGGGCGTCGGTTCGAGGGGGTCGGCGGAGTCGTTCATCGGGAGTGGGCCCTTTTTGCGCGAAGTGGACGGCGTCCGCTCGGGAAATCGACGACCTCCCCCACATTCGCCGGAACGGAACGGGGCGCCCCCGGTCTGCGCCGCCCCGCAATGAATGGCTTTCGCGATTCGGCCATGGTGCCGTACGTTGCCGGGTCGGCGGGCGAGGATGGCCCACCGCCCGAAGACTCCCCTTTACGCCCGATCGTAGACCCCTTGTCTCAGCCTGACGACGAACCGGAAAGCGCCTATCTCGCCCGCCTTGTGGCGCGGGACGAGCGCGCGTTTAGCAAGCTGGTTCGGCTCTACGAGCGCCGTATTTACGTGCTCGTCTGCCGCATGATCGGGAAGCCGGAAGACGCGAAAGAGATCACCCAAGAGGTCTTCATTCGTGTCTTCAAACACATTCACGAATTTCGCGGCGATTCGAAGCTTTCGACGTGGATTTACCGCATCGCGATCAATGTCACGAAGAACCGCATGGCCTACAGTCGTGTGCGGAAAGAATCGAAGCAGCGCGAGTACGAAGAAATCCAGGAACGCCTCGACGGCGGGACGCAAGCGGGCGTCGTCGTCGCATCGATTCCGCGGCCCGACGAAGCAACGTCGAGCCGACAGATGATCGGAATCGTCCAGGCGGCGATGGCGCGTATCGATGTTGTGTACCGGGAAGCACTGATTCTGCGCGACGTTGAAGAGCTGTCTTACGAAGAGATTGCAGTGATTCTTGAGATCAATGAGGGGACGGTCAAGTCGCGGATTTTTCGCGCCCGCGGGATCCTCAAAGAGATCCTGGAAAAAGAACTCGGTCCCAATGGGGGTCTTCGGGGGGATGTGCCGGAGAAGCGGAAATAAGCCATGAGTGAGACCGACAAGCAGGCCCCCACGAAGCAGAACGCACCCGACGCGCCGGAAGACGACTTCGATCCGGACGCCATGCCCGACAGCGCCCAGTACAAGGCGCTCCTTCGCGAGGCGCTCGCTGCCCCGGCAGCGCCCGAAGAGGGCGAAATCCTTCAAGGAGTGCAGACGAAGCTCCGTCAGCGCTCCAAGGGGAAGTTCTACGGGGACGGCTGGTCGGTCGCGACGCGCCCGTCAAACGTGATTCTTGTAGCGCTCACGGTCGTCCTCCTCCTCGCGATCGCCTGGTTCGCCCTCGGCCCGAGCGGCTTCAGCAAGTAACGTGCGAAAAGCGCGCCGAAGACTCTACTAAATCGGCGCCGACGTATTACGGTCCCGCCGACATGTTCGCCTGGGCCCTCAAGAAGCTTCTCGGAACTTCCAACGAGCGCGAGCTCAAGAAGCTCCAACCCCTCGTTGAAGAGATCAACAAGTACGACGCGCGCTTTGCGAAGCTGTCGGACGCGGAGCTGCAGGCGAAAACGCCTGAATTCCGTCAAAAACTCGAGAATGGAGCGTCCCTGGACGATCTCCTTCCCGAGGCGTTCGCCGTGTGTCGAGAGGGGGCGAAGCGCGTTCTTCGCATGCGCCACTACGACGTCCAGCTCATCGGCGGGATGACGCTCCACCGCGGGAACATCGCCGAAATGCGCACCGGCGAAGGGAAGACGCTCGTCGCGACGCTTCCTTCCTATTTGAATGCCCTCGATGGAAAGGGCGTTCACGTCGTTACCGTCAACGACTACCTCGCCCGTCGTGACGCGGAAGTGATGGGGAAGCTTTACGGCTTTCTCGGTTTGAAGACCGGTGTCGTCGTTAACTCCCAGGACGAAGGGGACAAGCGCGGCGCCTATCAAGCGGACATCACCTACGGCCAAAACAACGAGTTTGGCTTCGACTATCTCCGCGATAACATGAAGCGTTCTGCGCTGGAGTACGTCCAGAGGCCGCTCAATTTCGCGATCATCGACGAGGCCGACTCGATCCTTATCGACGAAGCGCGCACGCCGCTCATCATCAGCGGTCAGCAGCAAGAGTCTTCGGACAAGTATCGCATCATTACCGAGATCATCCCGAAGCTGAAG
>JAAFHJ010000218.1 GCA_013298325.1 Myxococcales bacterium
GCTCTCCTTCCAGCGAGCCGGCTTCGAGAATTACTACTTCGTCGACGGCTCCCAGACGATCCTCTACCAAGGGGATTGAGCTTGGCGCCCGAGGCTCGATTTAGCCTAGGGATTCGGACACGTAAAAAGGGGCGCCAACGGGGCGAAGTTCCACCCGTCTGCGGGAGTGAGTCCATCCGCATCTACGAGAGCTTTTTCAAGATTATTCCGAATGGTCGCGAACGTCTGATCGAGCTTATCGTTGGTATCTTTGGTAGCAACGCACAAGAATTTCTCGGCACCGCATACGTCGATCCGTTCGCACGGGGGAGCATTTGGCGCGGCCCCCTCAAAGGCACGATCGCCGTAAAGAGGCACGCCGCCGACGAAGACAAGACGCACGTCGCGCGGATGGGCGCCGACGATGGAATTGTAGGGGGCGTTCCGGTTCCCCGCGTAGACGGCGATATCGGCGAGCGAACCGGCGCGTAGGCGACCGATCTTCGGGTCGAGGGCGAGGACCTCCGCGCCGTGGCTCGTCGCCATTTCTACGAGGTCGCGGCTGGTGAGTCGCCCATTCCAGTGGGCGTCGCTCCATGCCTTTCCAAAGCGCATCTCGTCCAAAAGATTGGTACTTCCGCCCATCGACCAATCGGGACCGAGCGCAATGGTAACTCCCGCATCGAGAGCGGCGGGAATGTCGGTGGTGGCGCCGTAGAGGGAGACGTTCGACCGGGGCGACCACGTCAACTTCATCCGCGCCGCCGCCATCCGCGCGAACTCGGTGGCGGTGAAGGCGGTGCCGTGGGTGAGCGTCGTCTGCGGCGCGTAGAGGCACTCCGGCGCGGTGGAGACGGTCCCCAAGCGCGCGAATTCGCTGCGCGAGCGGGCGTCCGTCCCTTCGCCACAATGGATCAGATAGGCGTCTGTCGTGAGCGATTGAAAATTCGAACAGATTCCGTCAGCGGCACTCTTCGACGGGGGAAAGAGCGCACTCGTCTGAATGCGATCGGTCCCGAGTCCATTCTGGGAAACATCCACCGAACGGGCCAAAGAGCCAAAGCAGGCTGCGGAGTTGCCGGGGAGCCCAACGATGCTCGTCGTCCCGGCGATCAAGCCTTTGATTTCGCCGTACTTGTCGACCTCGCAACGGAGACTTCCGGCAGACGTCCCGTAGGGAGTTTGCGCGCACCACGCCGGCTTCCCCTGAGAATCATTCACGAAGCATTGCTTTGCATCGAGCATCGCCTGGTAACGAGGCTCGTTGGGCCACTCATCGTGATTTGCGTAGCTCCGCGTCGGTGACCAATCGTCGTTGTCAAAAATATCAAACAAAATGTGATTGTGGGTATCGATCAACCCGGGGGCAATAACTCCGCCGGTACGAATCTGGGTTGCCCCGACTGCACCCGGCTGACTTCGACAGGCCCCCGGGCCACCGACGCAGGTAATAAGCGCCCCTTCAATAAGAAGTTCACCGTCCTCGATGAGGCCGTTCTGAGGCGCGGGCACGACCAAATCAGGCGTGACGAGCGTTCCAAACAGAAGGATCCGGTCTTTCGCGCCAGCTACAAAATCGGGCGGCGGCCCAGCGTCGCCGTCCGCGGTTGCAGCGTCGCCAGTCCCCCCGTCGCCCGCATCGGGTGCCTGCGCGTCCGACGGCACATCGGTGGGCGGCCCATCCTCACCGCCGCACGCCTCCGTGCCCAAGAGCGCGAGTGGGAGGGCGACAGTCCAGGCGAGGCGCATGGGAAACCGTAGCGGCAGTCGGCGCCGCCCACCATACGTTTCCAATTCAGCGGAGCATCGCGCCCCAGGCAGATGCGTTCTCCGGGCACGCGAGCGTCGCCCCGTGGGCGGCAGAACTGGCGCACACGGTCGCGTCCGCGCGGCGCGCGCCAGCGGGCATCCCAAGAGCGAGCCACGCGGCCGCATAAGAGGGGCAAATCGTGTCGCCGGGCGCGCCGAGCGCCTGGTAGTTCAGCGCGGGATCGGTCTTATAAACGGCTGATTTTGTAAGCCAACTTGCCGGCAAGTCGTTGCGCGTCGCGTCGCACGGGGACGAGAGCATTACGACACGATCGACCGCATGATCGCGGCCAATCAATGCGGCATGCCCGCCCCCTTGCGAGTGACCAGAGACAAGAATCTTGCTCCAGGCAATGCTTGATTCCGCGCCGACTCCCGGCGTCAAATACTCGGCCCACCCGCCGTTTGCGTCACTTGCTGCCAAGATTCGAAGAGCCGCATACAGGCGCTCGTAGACCCCTTCGTCCGAGGCGATTCCCTGAAGGTCGGCGGGCGCACCACCCTGGAACTGCCCCCTGAGAATCGTCTCGCGAGCCGGCTCGAAGCACGAATCAGATCCGGCACAGAGCTGACCAATCGCCTTGTCGCTCCGGTAGCTCAATCCGAGGACGTGGAGCCCCGCGTCGCGACCAGAAACATAGAAGTTCTTATCAGGGCTCGTTACCGCGCCGCGGGGTGAGCCACCGCTCCCGTTCAAAAAGACAAGTAATTTTCCACGCGGATTGGCGGTAGGCCGGAGCGCGTACTGGTCTTCGCGCGCGCCAGAACCGCCCGACGGGAGCCCGGCTTCGGCGGGCGTGACCAGGTAGCAAACGTCACCGACGACGGCGCCACGGCCAGAAGTCGCGCATTTTCGTAGGGAAATTGGGGCCGGCATCGGTTCGGAGCCGGCATCGGCGCTCGTTCCCGCGTCCAGCGCGGCATCGAAAAGTAGGCCCCCGTCGGAAGTGAGCCCCGCGTCGTCCAGCGTGCCGGTGACGCTTGAGCCGCAGGCGATCACCGAAATGAGGGTGCAGACACCGAAGGCCCCTAGACGCACTTCTCTAAGCATTGTTTTCATTCGACGGCTCCGATCGTCATGGTCCCTCCACACAGGCAGAATGCGGAGAACATCAGCGGCACGGCTCCGGCGGGCGCCGTCGGAAACCGAGTTTTTGCCATTACGGAAACCGGATCAAACGTTTCATCGGCCCCGCATTTGTCGCAGGGGACGAAGCCCCACGAAACCCGTTCTCGCAGGTAAAGATCAGAGACTTGCAAGGGGTGCGGGACACCCGCCGCACGCACGAAAAGGAGCGGGGCCCCCTGTCGAATCGTCGTGAGGCCGTGTGGGGTGTTCAGGAGTACCCCCTGGAAGATGGTACGAGAGAGGGTGCGCGTCTCCGCCCGTTTGAAAGGGGGACTCTGGGACGCTGTCGCGATCGGCGCGTTGAGCGTTCCCGCAATTCCGGTGACGCGAACCCAGCAGGCCTCTGGCGGGCGCTGGGAGCGCCTCGGCTCCCCGTCGTGAACGACAACCTGGAGATCATCTGGAAATTCCGGGTGGAAGAGCCCGGCAAGCTCGCTCTGCTGGCGCCACGTAGTCATGGGGAAAGGCTACGTCGATCGCTGGCGAAAAGCGCCGCCAAACAGAATCGCGACGGCAAAGAAGGTCGTCGCCCCACGAAGAACCGGCGTTGCAAAACCGGAGCCCGGCGTCGGAATCGCCGCCAGCGCCCCCAGGAACACCGCCGCGCCAAGGACCGCCCAGCGCGCACGCCGGTCGGCAGGTGAGAGGGGACTAACATCCCCGAATTCGCCTATTTTTTCACGACCAATCTTCGCAAAAAGCGCAAGGGCGATCGGCGCAAAAGCGATAGTAAAGACTACCTGAAGGAGCTGCGCAAGATCTCGGAAAGGCTCAGGAACATGGATCCCGTAGACGCGCGGGAACCAACGCGGCCCAAGCGCATTTTCGTGGGTAAAGTGATCGACCATCACATGATTGAAAGAGCCAAATATCGCCGAGATACTCGTATTAAAAATCGACGGACGCCGGCGGACAACCTGGGCGAATCCGCGGAAGTTCCGGAACGGGGAAAGCGGCGCATAGACTGGAAGAAACGCGTGGCGGAGCGCATAGGCGGCGGCGATTCCGAGCGGCAAATTCCAAAAGAAAAACATGGCGCCTTCGTGACTTGGGACGTTCACGTGGCGGGAGAACGCAAAGGCAAAGTCGGGCATCGCCGAGCCGGCGACGAGCGCAACCCCATCCATCCGTGGCCAGAGCCGCTTGAACGGCAGGACGGGGGCCTGGTGGGACAAAAACGTGAACGGCACGGCGCCCTTCTACCCGGTTCCCGCGCGGCAACCAGAGGCAGACATCGACGAAATTGTCGCTTGGTATGCCTCCAAACGTGCTCCTAAGGCGCCATGATCGTCGTTCTTGCGCGCTCCTACCTTTTCCTCTTTGGCATCGCGACGGCGGCGGGCGGCGTCGTCGGCTACGTCAAGGCCAAGAGCAAGGCTTCGCTCATCGCGGGGACGGTCGCTGGCGGCCTCCTCCTCGGAGCCAGCGCTCTGCTCAGCAGCGGGAAGAGTGGCGCAATCCTTGGTTTCGTCGTCTCTGCAGCGCTCGCCGGGCGCTTCGGAAATGCGTTCGCAAAAACGAAAAAGCCGATGCCCGCCGGTGCGATGGCGGCCCTCGGCCTCGTCGGCGCGGCCCTGAGTGGCGCTGCGCTTTTTTTTAATGACTGAGATTAGTTACCGGTAACGCGGATCGACTTGATCGTCACCGGCTCGTCGGGACGATCGCCCGGTCCCGTCGCCACACCGGCGATCTCGTGGATCGTCTGCTCGGGGCTGCACTCCCCGAAGATCGTGTAGCCGCCGTCGAGGTTCGTCGCCGGCGCGTCGGTGATGAAGAACTGGGAGCCGTTGGTGTCGGGCCCACGGTTCGCCATGCAGAGTTGGCCGGGGCGGTCGTGCTTGGCGCCCGGCCAGATTTCGTCGGGGACGACGTAGCCTGGCTCGCCAGAGCCGTTCCCGCGCACGGCGTCGCCCCCCTGAATCATGAAGCCCTTGATGATCCGGTGAAAGGGGGAACCATCGTAAGCGTTCTTCTTCACCCACAGCCCGGACTTGTCTTTAAAAGGACGAAGGCCATTCGCAAGGCCGACGAAATTTGCAACAGTTAGAGGCGCTTTGTCGTCATAGAGTTTGCACGTGAGCGAACCTTTGTTCGTTTCAATCGTCGCAACGAGTGCGCCTTTCAGCGTTTGACGAACATCGGCCATCGTGAACTTCCCGCCCAACGGATCGGGACCTTTCACGCCCGGCGTCGCCGCGACGGTGCTCACCGGGGTTGCCGGCGACGGATCTTTGCTCGCCGGCTCGGGGACCGATTTCGAGCAGGCGGAAATCGCAACAGCGATTGCGAAAAGGGCGGCGGCGCGCGCGGGGGTCGAGTTCATGGCGGCCTTTCGTACCGCCAATCGCGCCCGCTGAGAATCGGTCAGTTCGCCGTGTTCCCCGTCACCCGGATCGCTGCGATGGTGATCGGGGCTTCCGGCCGGTCACGACCGCCGGTCGGTGCAGCGGCAAGCGCGTGAATGGCGTCGACGGGGCCGCATTCGCCAAAGATCGTGTAGCCGCCGTCGAGGTGAGGAACGGCGGCGTCGGTGATGAAGAATTGGGCGCCATTCGTGTCAGGGCCCCGATTGGCCATGCAGAGGAGCCCCGCCCGGTCGTGGGCGCCACCGGCCCAGATTTCATCAGGAATCACGTAGCCAGGCTCCCCACTCCCGTTCTTCCGCGTCACATCGCCCCCCTGAATCATGAACCCGCGGATCACGCGGTGGAAGGGCGTCCCGTCGTAGGCGGCGCGCTTTACCCAGCGCCCGCTCTCTTCTTTGAAGGGGCGAAGTCCCTGAGCAAGTCCCACAAAATTAGCGACAGTGTTCGGCGCCTTTTCGTCGAACAGCCGGCACTGAATTTCCGATTGAACGGGCTCTTTGCCAGGCTCTTCGACGCGGATCGAGAGCGTCGCTGTGAGCGATCCTGGAAAGTACCTGCGTACCTCGTCCATGCCGAAGCGCCCACCCAATGGGTCGGTCCCGCCTTCCGCAACGACCTCCTCGCGGATCTCACCTACAGCAGCCTTAGAGGACTGATGTTCCTGACTTTTCTCCGGGGCCGCCACGTTCACCGTCGCCGGTGCGGCGGGCACCTCAACAGGGACGACGGGCCGTGCCGCGGCACAGGAGACGAGCACAGTTCCAGCAAACGCGGCGGCGATCGAAACCGGCTTCATGTACGAAAAGTCCTGTCGTGGGCGGAAAGGCGTTCAGCCGCGGGTCTTGGCGAGAGGGCGCGGAAGCGGCGCGATCCGCTGTTTCTTTTCAATGCGCAAACGGACGGCAGGTGCCATCGAGATGGCATCCAGATCAAAGCGTGCAAGTGCCTCGGCTACGACGCCAATCCGCTCGACGAGCGGCGCACCGCCATCAATGATCAGCGTGCGCGTGTCGCGAACAAGGCAGAGACCGCCACGCGCCTTCGCCTTCGGATCCATGGCCGCAACGCGAATATCGAGGCCGAGGCGACGCGCAACATCGAGAAGCGCGTCGTAGAGGGCGTCCGGCGGCACCCGGGCCTCAGCCGAGGCGCCCGTACACGCGAAGTGCGCGCAAGAGACCAGTTTCGCCGCGCTCAAAGACGAACACAACCGGCCCGAATCGCAGGGAAAGTTCCGTAGACGAGGACGCATTGGCATCCGGCTCGCCCGTAACGACGCCCTGCAGCGCGAACACACGTCCGTCCTCCGCGGAGCCGGTCGGCGCGAGGACAAGTCCAGCCAATGTAGCGACGGCAGGCGCGAAATCGACAGAATCGCGACGAATTTCCTTGCCGCCAATCCGAATGATTCCGTGACGCTCGAAGAGAGCGGCCGTCGAAACCGCTTCGCCGGTGCGGCACCACTCGAGGATCCGTGCGGCGACCTCGTTGACAAAGACCTCGGCGGCGGCCGGGACCTCGGTCCCCGAGGGCTCCGGGAGGTCGCTCGCGGTGAAGTAGACCTTCACCTCGACCTCACGGGCCCGCTTACGCTCCGAAACGACCGCACACGGTACGACGGTCCCGTCTGCAAACGTGAGGTCCCCTTCGGTGACGTCGCGGTCCTTGCCGTTCGTGACGCGAGCTTCCGTCCAGGTCGCGCCGCGCGCGCGAAGCCACTGGCCGAGCTTGGTGACGGCATCGGCGGTGACCGCGCCGCCGGGGCTGCGGCCATGAATCGGGTCGACGACGATCGCTTTCTCCCCGAGACGCTTCAACAATTTGGCGTCTTCGTTGGAAACGAGCGCCGGAAGAAACACCTCGGAAAGCCAGCCGCGCAGCGCACTTTCGGGAGCCGACACCGGCGGGTGCGCGTCGGGGCTCTCGGAGAGACGGGCTGCGGTCGCTTCTTCCATCATGAAGACGAACAATAGGCAGGTTTTCCCCTTCGTCGCAACGACGCGTCGGCGTGCCACGAAAACGTTCCCGACCGTCGAATTTACGGAGCGTTGCGTCATAGCCGCGACGCGGCCAGGAACGGCCGACGGCGCTTGACGGCGGTGGTGCTTCGGGCGCAAGCAGCGAGCTATGTCGACGCTCTTCGATGCGCTCCCCGACCGCGTCTCCGTGTACGAGGTCTCCCCCCGCGACGGCCTTCAAAACGAGCGCGTCACCGTGCCGCTTGGCGAAAAAATTCGACTCCTTGACGCCCTCGCCGACGCCGGCATCCGGCGCATTGAAGCGACGAGCTTCGTCTCCCCGAAGTGGATCCCCCAGCTCGCCGACGCCGACGACGTCGCCGCACAGCTCCCCCGCCAGGAAGGGGTGATCTTCAGCGCGCTCTGCCCGAACCCGACCGGCTTTGCGCGCGCGAAAGCGGCAAAAATCGAAGAAATTGCTGTCTTTCTCTCGGCGAGCGAGACCCACAATCGGAAGAACGTGAACAAGACCAT
>JAAFHJ010000219.1:0-3906 GCA_013298325.1 Myxococcales bacterium
CCTTTGTTGCCGGAAAGGCAGGCGCTGCGGTGACCGGTAAGCCGATTGTTCCGCGACCGAGGCGCCCCGTCGATGCGCTGTTTGACGACGACAACGGCCCCCACCTCTGACGCCGACCTTCAATGGAAGTCGCGGCTCGGCGTCGCGACGATGCCCTCCGTCTCGAGCGGCTCCATCGCGTGGACAACGAGGTGGATGATTGGGGCGGCCGATGCCGTCTCGCGATCGGCAATTTCGACACGGGCGCGAACAAGTACAAGGGGATACGAGGTCGCCACGTGGCGAAGCCGCTCGTAGGTCGCCGCCCAGAGGACGAGGTTGAAGAAGCCGAATTCGTCCTCCAAGGTCATAAAAACCACGCCGCTCGCCGTCTGTGGGCGCTGGCGAACCAGCACCATTCCGGCGATGCGAATGGTCGTTCCGTGAAGATTCGGATGGGCGGCAAGAGCCGCCGACGTCCACACATCGCGAGGGAGACGCTCGCGGAGCACACGGAGCGGATGATCCTGGACCGATACGCCCGTCCGCTCGTAATCCAGCGCAAGCTGCTCGGCGCGCGTCAATCCAGGGACAGAAACCGAAGTGGGAACAGGAACCGCGTCTTTCAATAGAGGTTTCGTCGCCGCAGTAACGACACCGGCACGCAGAAACAGACGCTCGGCGACCGGCTTCCGTGCCTCCCAGAGCCCCCTGCGGCGCGCCTTGCCGACGAGCGCCTCCAAGGCCCCCGCCTCGGCGAGCTTTTCAAGGTCACTCGCGCTCAAATTTGCAGCTATTTTCAACTCTTCTACGCTTGAAAGGAGTCGTTCCCCGCGGGCGCCAACGACGCGGGCGACTGTCTCCGCGCCGAGCCCCTTCACGAGTCGGAGGCCAAGGCGAATCGCCGGGCCGCCGCGTGCGTTTGGCGAGGCCGACTCCAGGGCGCAATCCCAACCGCTCTGAAAGACGCACAGCGGGAGCACCTCTACGCCGTGGCGCTTGGCGTCCTGGAGGATGGTCGACGGAGAATAGAACCCCATCGGCTGGCTGTTGATGAGCGCGGCGGCGAAGGCGGCCGGGTGGTGGGTCTTCAGCCAGGCGCTCGCGTAGACGAGCAAGGCGAAGCTGGCCGCGTGGCTCTCGGGGAAGCCATACTCGCCAAAGCCATGAATTTGCTTCCAGAGTCGTTCGCAAAATTCCGGGGAGATCCCGTGGCGGAGAAAGCCTCGGTAGAGGCGATCCCGGTGACGGGCGAGGCGGCCGGTCTTTTTCCAGGCGGCCATGTCCCGCCGGAGTTGGTCGGCTTCGCCACCGCTGTAGCCGGCGCCGACGATCGCAAGTTGCATGACTTGCTCCTGAAAAAGGGGGACGCCCAGCGTGCGTTCGAGCACCGGCGCCAAGATCGGGTGGGGCGCCTCACTCGCCTCCTCGCCGGAGCGGCGCCGCAAATAGGGGTGCACCATCCCGCCTTGAATCGGCCCCGGGCGCACAATCGCGACCTGCACCACGAGATCGTAAAAATTGCGGGGGCGAAGGCGCGGAAGCATCGACATTTGGGCGCGACTTTCGATTTGAAAGACGCCAACGCTGTCGGCCCGGCAGAGGGCGTCATAGACGACAGGATCCTCAGGGGGGATCTGGGCGAGTCGCTCATTGGCTCCACGCAAATCCCCAGGCTCTTTAACAAAATCGAGCCCTTTTCGTAGCGCCGTGAGCATCCCGAGCGCCAAGACGTCGAGCTTGAAGAAGCCGAGGACGTCGATGTCGTCCTTGTCCCAGGGGACGATCGTGCGATCTTTCATTCCCGCCGGTTCGACGGGGGCGACCCGCGACAAAGGCTCCGCGGAGAGAATAAATCCCCCTACATGAATCGAGATATGGCGCGGAAATCCCTGCATCGCGCGAGCAATTCGAACGATTGCTTCGATGCGCGGATCCTGGGGATCAAAGCCAGCTTCGCGGAGCCGCTCCTCCGAAGCCGACTCCGGCGAGTCCCAATAGGAGGGGATCCCGGCGAGGCGATCGGTCTGCTCGAGGGAAAGTCCAAAGACTTTCGCCACTTCGCGTAGGGCTGACCGACCGCGGTAGCAGACGACCTCGCTCACCATCGCCGCGCAGGAGCGGCCGTAGCGCTCATAAATTTCTTGAATCACCTCTTCGCGGCGCTCGTGCTCAAAATCGACGTCGATATCGGGCGGCTCTTTCCGTTCCGGGGAGAGGAAACGTTCAAAGAGCATTGAGCTTCGTGCAGGATCTACTGCGGTGATCCCAAGGGCCCAACAGACCGCCGAATTCGCCGCACTCCCCCGCCCCTGACAAAGAATATCCCGCGCGCGGGCAAGCTCGACGATGTCGTGAACGCTGAGAAAATAAGGAGCAACATCGATGTGGGCGATGACGCCGAGCTCTTTTCGGACCAGCGCACGGACCGAAGAAGGGATCGCCGTCCCGTAGCGCTTCACAAGACCTTTCTCGACGCGAAAGGCGAGCGCTTCATTGGCGCTCATCGGCACCATCTGCCCCTGATCGTCTTCCTTTACCTCCTCCGCCGAAAGGCGACAGGGGAAATGATACTTGAGCTCGGCAAGGGAGAACAAACAGGCATCGGCGACGCGGCGCGTCCGCGCGATCGCCTCCGGGTAGTTGGCAAAGAGCGCCTCCATCGCCGCCTCCCCCTTGAGGTGGGCTTCCGCGTTTGGGAGGAGCGTTCGACCGGCGGCGTCGAGGGTCGTCCGTTGCTGAATGCACCGAAGAACATCATAAAGAACACGATCTTCCGGGACGGCGAAGCGGGGACGATTGGTGGCCAAGAGCGGAATGCCGAAGCGGCGCGACTCCTGGAGAACGGCGGCGAGGCGGGCGCGATCTTCGCCGTCCTTGTGAATCGTGAGCGCAAGCGAGAGGCGGCTCCCGAAAAGATCAAAAAGCGGCTTTGTTTGCGAGTGATTCGCCGGTTGAATCGGCTCAGGCGCTCCAAGGATCGTCGCCCAGAGCCCCTGGGTTCGCCCGGTGAGCATTGCGAGCGTGACGTAGGGGGTGCGCTTTTCCCCGGTAGAAGTACGACTGTTTCGGTGGGCTTCCGTCAAGATTTCGCAAAGATGGGTGTACCCTTCACGACTTGCGACGTGGAGCGCGAGTGCGGTCGCTTCGTGCTCGTCCCCCACGAGGACTTCGCAGCCGACAACAAGACGAATTCCTCGCGCTTTCGCCGCCTCCCAAACACGGACCATCCCATAAATCCCGTGAATATCTGCAATTCCGAGGGTATCGAGCCCGAGGGTGGCAGCGCGCTCCACGACGGCATCCGGGGAAGATCCCCCGGCGAGAAAACTAAAATGGGTGCGCGCACACAGCTCTACAAACCGAGAACCTGCCTGCAAAAATGGCGCCGCCAATTCTTGAAAGGGCTCATGGATGACCGGCTCTTCCACGGGGAGCCGCGACGAAGGATCGATACGGACGCGGACCATCAGTCGTAGATTCCAAGCACGACGTAGGCGTTGCGGCCGGCGGGCGTCGTCGCCAGGAGGCGGAGGCCGTCGCCGCCCAGCAGGAGAAAGTCGGTCGCACCGCTGGCGCCGTCGCTACGCCACCAATCGACCTGAGCGAGCCGATAAAGAAAACGAATCGGCTTCGGAAGATCCTTCAGACCGTACTGCGCGACGAACTGGGCGAGCGGAAGCGGCGTGGCGAGAAGGCGCGTCGGCTCGGGGACCGCCATCGGCCGCACCGGAAGATCCTTAGGAGTTTTGGGGAGATAGTCCCAGGGGACCATCCGTGTGCGTGCCGCGAGGGCGTAGGCATCTCCGAGCACCAGGCGCCCGACCGACGTCGGCCCCGCCTCGTCGCCCAAGTGATCCTCTTCAAGCTCGGCGGTGAGCGTCGCGACCAACGCCGGGAGAGCGGCGCGCGCCTTTTCCCGGGCTG
>JAAFHJ010000219.1:3916-7770 GCA_013298325.1 Myxococcales bacterium
AAGAGGGAAATCGCTTGCCCGACGCACGGCACAAGGCGCTCAGCGCGAAGGACCATCGCAACGACCGGCAGCGGTATATCAAAGGCATCAATCTTTGCCCGAATCAGGTCAAAAATTGCCGTTTCTGCATAAATAGGCTGAACCAAACGAAAGAGAAACTCGGCCTCCGAGGCCGATTTTTCTCCGCGAGCCATCGATGCATCGAAGGAGAATCGAAGGGTTGCTTCCGCAATGGCCATGGCGCGCCCTTCGAGGCGCGTCGCCAAGCGGGACGCCAGACGCCGCGCCACAAAAAGCAATTGATGACGCTCCAGAATCGGCTCCATTTCGAGGGACTCTTCCGGCGTCTCCGGCGGATTGTAGGCTTTGAGCGGGGCACGATCATCGCCGTCAAGGAGCGGGAGCACGGCGATCAGTTCGCCGCCCAAGCGATGGGCGAGCTCCCGACGCGGAAGGTCCCGAACGGCCGCGAGCTGTTTGAGGCCGAGCTTCTGGAACCAGCGCCGCGTCTCGGTGCGGATCGGGAGCACGTCGACAGGGAGCTCGCCCAGGTAGAGGGCGTTCTGCCCGGGGGGGATCACGCTCGATTGCTGAATTATTTCGGAGACTTTCTGCGCAACTCGCCGACTCTTGGGCGCCTCCGGGCGGGGGACGCTCGGCCGATGAAGGGCAGCAAGGACAAGTGCCTGGGCGAAGGCTTCGGCGACGCGGGGGCCATCGGCGATCGCTCCGAAGGCCTGGTGGCCGAGCTCCTCGGCGCGCCCCAAGAGGCGCGTGAGTAGGATTTCTTCGGCGGTCAGGCCCGATAAGCCCGGTGAATCGGCTTGGTGGAGGCCGGCGCATCCGGTGACATCGACGTGGACGACGGAAAAGAAAGCACCTGTTGAAGTGCCCCCCGGCTCCTCGCCGCCGGCTCGAAAGGAGACGGTCGCGCCAAAGCCAAGAAAATGCTCCGCAATTCGCGCGAGTTCTTCACGTACACGCCCCTCATACACGAGGGCGATCTCCAGCGTCGCCAGCCGGGCGCGCGCCTGGGCGACGCTCATGCCGACACGAATGCCAAAGCGCTGGGCCGTCTGATTGACCTCGGCGAGCAGGTGGTTGCCGAGGAGGGTCGTCTCGGCGCTCTCGGTGCGGACGACCGCGCACGGCCCAAGAGTCGACAACGAGGAGTAGGCGATCTCGCTGCGCAGCTCCGGAAAGAGGATTGCGGCGATTCTCATATTCTTTTAAACATTTACAAGAGGCTTCACGATCCCTCGCCCGCGGGCGCCGCCATGGCGATCCTTGGCGACCTGGACCGTCCACCCGAGTTCCCCAGCGCCGCCATCGATTTCCAGACGGAGCGCCGTCGGCCACGGGAGCCCTTTGGGGACGAAACGATCGCTCCGAAGGAGCACGAGCGTCCCGGTCGCCTCGGCCGCCACCGCGAGCCGACGCAAGGCGCGGTCATCGACGCTGGCGCGCGCCCCACGGCGCACCGCACTTCGCGCGCCCAGAAGCGGATGGACATCAATGACCACCGCTGCAAAGACCGAACTTTCTGCAACTTTCGCCGCGATACGCCCAAGCTTTTCCCAGGGGGGTGCAACCACCAAACACCGGGCGAGATCGAGTCCGAGCGCCGCCAGAGCCGGCCCGTGGAGATTCCCTTCGGGGGCGATCCACGCAACCAAGGGGCCCGTCCGTTCGCGACCGCCAGCAAATTCCATGGCGGAGGCGTCGCGAGAGACGGCGGGCCCACGTTGACTGGGGCCCCCAACATTGCTGGGGGCGGCGTCGCGAGAGACGACCTGCTGGGCCGCCACCAAGGCCGCGACCGCGACCGTCGTCGCGCCACCGGCGGCCCCGACGGCGCTGAGTTCGACCAACGCCCCGGCCGGGAAGCCGCCATCGGGCAAGAGTTCATCGAGGCCCCGTAACGTCAAATGGGTGGAAAAAACCTGACGATCGCCCCTACGGAACTCTTCGGCCGCAGGCGTCACCAGCAGGCTTCCGAGCTCGCTCCGGAGCGCGTCGAGCCCCATTCCCTTGAGCGCGGGGCGCGCGAGTCCCAGTCCCATGACCGGAGCATACTATACTTTCGTTCAGTGTCTAGTTCTGTGAACGAGACGCCAGCCAGAAACGATCGCTGATAGGCTCACCGCATGGCACGAATCCCCCTTGCGGATGTCTTCGGTCTTCGACCGCTCTCGGTTCGTCTTCGCGAAATGAAGCTAGCGCTCCGCGGGGATGGAATTACGCCGAAAACGAAAGTCGGTCTTTCAAGCCGCGCCCTCATCAAGCCGCGACTTGCCTTTCCACTATGGCTCGGAAAGAAGCCGGAAGGGCGTTTGATTCCGATGTACAACCTCTTCAATCACACGCCGCCTGACTTGCGCGAGGGGTGGTCCGTTGAGAAGACGAACGTCCGCGATTTTCGCGGTGGGGACCTCACCTACGACAGCCACAACGGCACCGATTTCGCCGTCCCTCCGGGCACGATCATCACGGCGGCTGCGCCCGGTGTCATTGTGCGATGTTCCAATGAATTTCACCGCGGCGGGCTCAAAGTCTTTATCGACCATGGTCGCGGCCTCATCACGACCTACAATCACCTCGCAAAGGTCGATGTGCGCGTCGGTGAAACCGTACATCGCGGCCAACCGATCGCACGTTCCGGGGCGAGCGGCATCGACGGGTTCCTGCTCTTCCCCTGGAGCACCCCCCACCTCCACCTCAACGTCTGGCTGAACGGCCGCTACGTCGATCCGTTCCCCCACGCCGGCCTCGCAAGCCTCTGGCAGGCCGGAGACCGCCCGCTTCCCGTGGAGAAACCGTCTGAATTCGCTCATGAATCCTGGGAGCCGACCGTCTGGGATGGGACGCGTGTCGCCGCCCAGGTCGCCGCCTGCATCGACCCGGCCGTCCAACGGGAGCTTGCCGCCTGCCCCGATCTTGCGACGCAGGCGATCACCGTGATGTTCCAGCGGAATTATTTCCCGTTCCGGTTCACGAAGGAAGTCGATCTGTATCCGACGGAATTCGCGAGGGAAGCACGATTGAGTCTCCCCTTCCGTGCCGAGGACTACGACGGAATTGTCTTCTAGCGCCAGCGTACCTGAAGCGGGAGTTCGTCGGCGGGGCGGAGGGTCGCTCCAAAGGCGAGCGGGGGGCTCTGCTCCGGGGACGGCAGCGCAAAGTGGAAGCGGCGGAGGAGCATCGCAAGAACGAGCTGGGCCTCCATCATCGCGAAATGATTCCCGATACAGACGCGGGGCCCGGCGCCAAACGGGAGGTAGGCCGTCTTCGGACGGGACGCCTCGCGCTCGGGAAGGAAGCGATCGGGATCGAAGCGCTCCGGGTCGGGCCAGAGATCGGCGCGGCGGTGAATCGTCCACGGCGAGAGAATGACCGCCGTGTCCTGCTTGAGGGACCAGCTGCCGAGCGTGACCGCTTCGTTCGCCGCGCGCCCGAAGAGAAATACCGGCGGATAGAGGCGCAACGCCTCTTTGAAGACGCGCAACGTGAGACCGAGCCGCGGAAGATCGGCGACTGTCGGGTCCCCCGGCAGCGCGTCGACCTCCGCGATCACAGCACGGAGAATGTCCGGATGTCGGCCTAGAAGAGCGAGCGTCCACGCGAGTCCGCTCGCCGTCGTTTCGTGACCGGCGACGAACAAAGTGAGAATCTCGTCGCGGACCTGGCGGTCGCTCATGCGCCCTTCCCCCTCGTCGTGGGCGGTCAGTAGCTGACTGAGGAGGTCGTTTGGAGGCGTCCCACGCGTGGCGGCGGCGCGCCGTTCGTCAATCATGCGCTGGACGCGAGCGTCGAGGAGTTCGATGGCGGCGACGAGCTTCTTCCCCTGTTTTCCT
>JAAFHJ010000020.1 GCA_013298325.1 Myxococcales bacterium
CTGCATGCATCGGTGAATGGCAGCCTTTTCACGCACGGTACCAGCGTCGCCAACAAGCAGCCGCTCCCCCGTCAGCCGCTCCTCCTCGCCGGGGCCCATCTCGGCGCCAGCTACCTGATCGATGTGCTTCGGTGGGTCCCGTACGTTGGCGCCGACCTAGGGGCGACCGCCTTCGCCGGCCACGATTTCACCGCAGCGCGGTTCTTCCCTTCGGCGCGCGCCTTCGCCGGTCTCGACTACCAAATCGACCGGCACCTGGCGGTGGGCGGCCTTGCTCGCCAGGAATTTTTCGTAACGAAAATGAGCAACTACCCCTCGCGAACCGAGCTTCTCTTCAAGCTCGAATACGCGTGGGGCTATTGAGGATACCTGCATCATGCATCAAAAAGTCGCGTTGGTGACGGGCGCCTCGACGGGCATCGGTCTTGCGGTCGCAAAGAAGCTCGCCGCGCGCGGGGCCAAAGTCGCCCTCGTCGCGCGGACGCGAACCACGTTGGACGACGCGGTGGCTGCGATCACGCGGGCGGGCGGCATCGCCGAGGCGTTCCCCCTCGATGTGAAAGACCTCGCCGCCGTCGAGAAGCTCCCGGCTGCGATCGTCGAGCGCTTCGGCCGCCTCGACTATATCGTGCACAATGCAGGCCTCAACCACCGCGGAAGCATTGCAAAACATTCCGCAACGGCCCTGGCGGACATCATCGCTGTGAACCTAACGGCGCCGATCGTCCTCACGCGCGCAGCACTTCCGTTCCTCGGCCGGGACGGCGCAAATGTGTATGTTGCATCTTTGGCCGGGATGGTCCCCGTGCCCGGGGAGGCGGCCTACAGCGCCTCGAAGGCGGGGCTTCGGGCGTTCGCGCGGGCGGCCGCAGATGACTTCGCTGCGGCGAACGTTCATTGCGGGGTTGTCTCCCCGGGGCCGGTCTCTACCGGCTTTATTCTCAATGATCCGAACGACGTGGCCGACCTCGTCTTCTCGCAGCCGATGGTGAGCGCCGAAGAGGTCGCCGCGGCGGTGCTCCGGTGCATCGATGAACGGGTCGATGAAATCGCACTCCCGACGCGCTCAGGGGCGCTCGCCACCGCCGCCTATCTGTTCCCGAAGATCGCAGCGAAGATCCGCCCAAGCCTGGAAAAGAAGGGGCGCGCCGCCAAGGAGAAATGGATGCGTGGAGGCGGAAGCGAAGGGAAGAACGGAGCGAAGAACGGGGATTGAGGCGGGCAAGAGAGTCGCTCCCGTTCCCGGCGGGAATTCGGGCAAACTTCCAGACTTCCCGCGACGAAACACGCTTGCGCGGTGCGTCGAAGGTCGAGTAGCTCCATCACCTCGTGGCAGTCGTTGTTCAAAAGTTTGGCGGTACTTCGGTCGGGAGCCTGGATCGCATGCGAAGGGTCGCCGAGCGCGCCCTCGCCTCCGCCCGCGAGGGGAACCAGGTCGTCGTCGTCGTGTCGGCGATGAGCGGGGAGACGAACCGCCTCCTCGCCCTCGCCCACGAAATGGCAGCGATGCCCGACGCCCGCGAGCTCGACGTCATCGCGTCGACCGGCGAGCAGGTCTCTTCGGCGCTCGTCGCCATCGCCATTCAGCAGCTCGGAGGGGCCGCCGAGAGCCTCCTCGGCCACCAGGTCCGCATCCAGACCGACGGCGCCTACACAAAGGCGCGCATCAAGGCGATCGACGCCTCACGCATCGAGCAGGCCTTCGCGGCCGGGAAAATTGCAGTCCTTGCCGGCTTCCAAGGGGTCGACGAACACGGCAACATCACGACGCTTGGGCGAGGCGGCTCGGACACCACCGCCGTCGCCGTCGCTGCCGCCATCGGCGCCGATGTCTGTGAAATCTACACCGATGTCGATGGCGTCTACACGACCGATCCGAACATGTGCCCGTCGGCGCGAAAGATCGGGAAGATCAGCTACGACGAGATGCTCGAGCTCGCCTCCCTGGGGGCAAAAGTGCTCCAACTTCGAAGCGTCGAGATCGCGAAAAAGTACGGTGTCCGCGTCCACGTGCGCACCAGTTTTCCGAAGCAAATCGGAAATGTAGACGTCTACGAGGAGGGTACCTGGGTGGTCGGAGAAAGCAGCGAGCTCGAAGAAATCGTCGTCAGCGGCGTCGCCTACGATCGCGGAGATGCGCGGGTGCTCGTCGTCGGCGCGACCGATGCGGCGACGACGCTCCCCCTCCTTTTCCAGCGGATCGCGGAGAAGAACGTTTCCGTCGACATCATCGTGAAATCCCCTTCCGTGCAGGATGCACGTTCGGACATCACCTTCACGCTGCCGAAGACCGACCTCGCCCGCATCCGCGGCGACATCGAAGCCTGGGCGAAAGAACTCGGCGCGAGCGACGTCCGCTACGACGCCGATATTGCGAAGATTTCGGTCGTCGGCCTCGGCATGCGCTCCCACGCCGGCGTCGCTGCGCGAATGTTCGGGATCCTCGCCAAGGAGGGGATCGCCATCGATGCCGTCTCGACCAGCGAGATCAAGGTCTCGTGCATCGTCGCTGCAAAGTACACGGAGCTCGCCGTGCGCGCCCTCCACGATGGATTCGGTCTCCACGTGCGCGGTTCCGTCGCGCCGCCGGCGCCGACCGCGTAAAACGGCCGCCATGGCGCTAGCCGGCTACCTCACCGACTCCCTCGCGACGCTCGCCGCCGCGGGGGCTGCCTGTTTTGGACTTTTGTGGATCGCCAAACGCCTCGGCCCCGCCCGCAGCGGTGGCCCCCTCCGCCTTGAGGGGGAGCTCGCCCTTGGCGCCCGCCGATCGGTGTACCTGATCCGCGCGGGCGAGAAGGTCTTCCTCGTGGGCGCTTCAGAAACGGGTCTCTCCCCCCTCGGTGAACTCGACGGCGCGACGGTTCCGCGGCGCGACGAGCGGGGTGAAACCACAGATTTTACAACCTTTTTAAGGCGTCTCGGTAAGTCGGCCGACGCTTCCGAAGGACGTTCGCGACCGCCAGCGAATTCCGTGGCAGCGGCGTCGCGAGAGGCGGCGCCCGTCGACGATCGCGATGGGGGCACTCAATCGTGAATCTCTTTCAAGAGCCGGCCTCGGCATTCCTGGTTCTTGCCGGGTTTTCCCTGCTCCCCTTCCTCTTCCTGGGGATGACCGCCTACGTGAAGATTGCCACGTGCTTGCATATTGCACGGAAAGCGATCGGCGCCGATGCGATTCCCGAAAATGGCGTAATCGTCGCGCTGGCTGCGGCGCTCACGCTGCTTGCGATGGCGCCGGTGGTGACCGAGATCGAAACGCGCGCCGCCCCGATTTTGCTGGAAGCGAAGAGCACGAAAGACCCCACAGCGAACCAAGCGCAGATCCTCGAAGCGGTCGCCGCCGTTCGGGAGCCGCTTCGGACGTTCCTCACCGCGAACAGCGCCGCGGGCGAGAAGGCCCGGTTCTTGGCGGTCGCTCAGAAACGGGGCGCAAAAGTGGAAGCGACCGACTTTCCGGTGCTCGTTCCGGCGTTTGTTGTGACCGAGCTCTCCGAAGCTTTCGCGATTGGATTTCTGATTTTTCTACCGTTTCTTGTCATTGACGTCCTGGTAGCCAATGTACTCGCCGCGCTCGGGACGCAGAATCTCTCGGCGCGCGAGGTGTCGTTGCCGCTGAAATTGCTGCTGTTTGTCGCGGCAGACGGCTGGGGACTCCTCGCACGCGCGCTCGTAGCCGGCTACAAGTAGCGCGCACGCGTGCAAATTACATACATTTGCAGCCGATCGCTGCGAGCGCCCAGAGGCCCAAGGTGCTCAAGAAGCCGACGGCCCACACCAGGGAACGAGGCGTAGCGATATCCTTGATATACAAGGGAATATAGATGATTCGCGCGACGACGAAAGCGGCCGCAAGCGCGGTGACCCAGCCGACGGGGACGTTCGCCTGCATCGCCGCAACGACACCCGCCGCAAACGGGGGGATCGCTTCGTAGCCGTTGGCGTGGGCGGCCAAGGCGCGCTTTCCAGCGCCGTCGAGGCGCGCCTGCTGCTCGCGCGGGTTGTTGTTGTCGTAGGTCCCCGACGTCGCCTTCTGGGCGGCCGCTACGGGCCCCTTCGAGCCGATTTGGACGAGGAGCGAGGCGAGGACGAGGGCGTAGGGGGCATTCATAGAGGTGGGAGCCGCAGAGCGCGGGCGAGCAACGTCGCATAGATTGTTGGCGACGGGGAATTTCCCGCGGTTTCATCGACGGCGAGCGTCGTGAGGAGCGGGACTTCCTGGTTGTTTGCGGTGTCGGTGCCGTGGCTCGTGCCAAAGCCGGGGACGTAGAGCGTATCGACGAAGGCGCCCGGCTGCGGGAGCAGGTAGTAGGCGCCGGCAGCGATCGGCGCTTTCGCGGCGGACTCACAGACCGACCGCGGCACCGTGGACGATTCCGTGCAATGCGCAAGTTCCTCCGGCGCATAGATGTGCGCGATGGGGAACGCGGCACGCGCCGCCAGGAAGGACGCCTCGAAGCGAGCACGATCGGCGGCCGTCACAAGCGGTTTTCGCGGCAAAATCCAGGGATCTGCGACAGTCGCGCCGAGTTGATCGCCGAGCGCCCGTGGGTCAATACGTGCATTTTGCATCTTCGTGCCCCGGCGCTCCGGGAGCGGCTCCACGCCATGGTCGGCGCTTAAGACGACCTCGTAGCCGCCCGCCCCAAACCGGCCATCGAGGGCATCAAACAGGCGTGCGAGCTGACGGTCGAGGCGCCGAAGCCCATCGCGCGCCTCGCGGGATTCCGGGCCGAAGAGGTGCCCGAGGTAATCGTTGGTGCTGAAACTAATCGCGAGCAGGCCGCCTTCCGTCGCGTACGGGGCATGGTCGACGGCGCCGATCGCGAGATCGACGAGCATTTCATCGGCAAACGGGGAGGCGCGAAACGCCCCTCCGGGCACCTTCGCAGCAGCGCAACGGTGAGGAAATACAGTCCCATAGCCGCCGAGGTCCCCTTCCCCGGCAGCGGCGTCGACGTCGCTGCCGGGCACAAGCTCGACCCAGGATTGCATGAGTAGTGCATCTATTTTTGCCGGCGATGCCACCTCGCCGACCCACGCCGGGAGGCGCTCCGTAAGGGCCGACGAGCTGACCCAGCGCGCCCGTTGGGGATCCCACCAGAGGGCGAGAGTCGGAGTTCGCCCGGCGGCAGCGATGGTCGCCCGATCTTTGAGCGAGAGGGCGACGATCGGCGCCGCAGGGCGCACGGCATGGAGGCGGTCGGCGACCGTCGGAACGAGAAACCGCGCGGCGGACGACGAGGTGCCGGTCCCAAGGCCCTCCGTGGTGATCGGCCGCGCGCTGCCGTCAAAGAGGATCGAAGAAAGTCCGCCGTGCTCTGCCGACGAATTCGGCCATTCATTCGCGAAGATCCCGTGGACTGCCGGCAACGCGCCGGTGAAGAGTGTTGCGTGGCCTGGCGCCGTATCGGTGGCGGCGTAGGTGTATCGTGCACGCACATGATGGGGGAGTCGGCCAAACCCTCGGGAATCGGCGGCAAGAGTCCCGTCGGAAACACGTGCGTCATACACCCATTGCGCGAGCTGGTCGACGACGAGGGCGACGACGATCGGGGGCCGCGCCGTAGGGGGTTTCGTTGACGTTGTTTTTGGTTCGCCACCCACGACCGCGGGTGCCCCCGCGGCGCAGCCAAGAGCCATGAAGAGCGGCAAAACCGAGAGACACTGCCGAAAGGCCATGGGCGGCACCTTACGTGGGCCCGCCGTCTCTCGCGACGCCGCTGCCAGCAAAATTGCTGCTCGACGCGGCGACAAAAAACGGAAAGACCCTTCTCGAAAGAGAAGGGTCTTTGGCTTCGGGGTGGACCAGAGGGGGATCGAACCCCTGACCTCCGCATTGCGAACGCGGCGCTCTCCCAGCTGAGCTACTAGCCCGAGACACTCGGTACCTTCGGAAGCAACGAATCGCCGCCGTCGATGGGGCGGAATCTGCGTGAAATCGGCCCCGGTGTCAACAGAGAAAATCAGTCGCCGTAGCTGACTTTTCGACCGGCTGCCGGGACCTTCCCAAGAAGCTGCGCAGCTGCCGGGTGCCCCTTCAAATCGGCCGCGGTAGCGGCGCGAGCGAGGTCGAACACGAGGCCGAAAGTCACTGGATCTTCTCCAGAAACGACGGCGACGGCCCCCTCGCAGTGGGCCGCTTGCGCGGCGATCGCATCCGATCCCTGGGTGATGTCGGGGCCGGCCATCCCCTTCGAGAGCTTCTTCGTGCTCCCGCCACCGAGCGGCCAGACCGAAATGATCATCTCCTTCGAGATGTGGGCGACGGGGCTGCAGGCAGGGGCGTTCGCCGCGAGGCCAAACGTGTAACTTGCATCTTTCCCATCACGCCCTTGCGTACCGACGACCACCGCCGTCGCTCCGAGGCGCCTCAGTGCGGTAAAAAAAGCGTCGACCTTCGGCATCTTCGTCGCCCGGAGGATCGTGACCTTTACGTTTTCACCAACGATTTTCGGGCGTTCCTTGAGTGCTGCAACGATCTTGTCGGCGACCGGCTCGACTTTGTCCCCATTGATGAGGAGCCCGTCCTCGCTGAGAAGGAGCGTAGGTGCGTTGAGCGGCTTCGGAGCTTCCTGCTTTGAAGCGACCGTCGAGACGGCGGCGGGCGGCGTCGGCTCCGGCTTTTTCGGCTCCTCTTTGCACGCAGAAAGCGCGAGGACGGCGGGGACGGCGAAACCGATACAGCGACGGAGCGCGGAGCGGGTCATAGGTGCCGCGTTCTACTGCGCCCTTCGAAAAATACTACTTTCCTTGCCGAAGCTGCGAGCAGACGTGGTCGAAGCTCGGCCGCAGCAGCCCGCGTGCCTTCCGGAGGGCGGCGAGCGCGTGGTGAACTTCCACATCATCGGGGGAATCATCGACGTCTCCCGCCCGTCGATTTCTTGCAGCGGCGAGGGAAAATGCGGCGAGCATTTCATCCCCTTTTGCAGCATCGAGCAGCGCAAGAGCCTGTTTGAGGTCGATCGTCTCCAGGTTCGCCCCAACGTCGAACAAGGGTGCTCGAAGCACTCGATCTTGCCGATTTTCTTCCGGGAACTCTCGAAGCCTCGTCCCGCTACTCCGGTCCTCCTCTCTTTTTCCGCCAGCCGGCGAGGCCGGGGACACGGAGCGAGCAATGGAGGTTTTTGCGGCGAAGGAGGGGGTAGTTTTTCTCGGCACTGATCCTGAGACTAGCGGACGCTTTCCAATACGCAAACCGACTACGCCTAGGGCGTGACTTCAAGCCAGCGCACCAGACAAGAACCTGCATGTTGCACGTAATCGATCTGCACGCGGAGATCGACGGGGCTCGCGGGGAAGCCGCCGTCGACGGCATCCGGATCGGCGAGGTAGGCGCCATGGCGACCGGGGAGCTGCTCGCGAAGGAGAAAGAGCACGGCGGCATCGAGCTGATCCCTAAGGAAATCTCGGGTCTCGGCGGGGGTGTCTCGCCGAAGCGCGACGGCGAGGGTCGCGCCTGCGGCTTCGCTGCGGCTCGCGGCGGGGGTCACCCGCGGGAGGGCGATCGACGTCGGCCCGAAGGCGCCATCGGGCTCGACAAACACTGAATCTCCCTGGATAAATTGCTGGGCACCTTGGATTCGATGCCAGGCGACGCAACGCGCGAAGGCCGCCTCCGAGGGGGAGGCGTTCCAGAGGGCGTCGAGCGCTTGGCAGGTCCAGTGCTCTTCGCCGGGATAGAGGTAGCCGGCATAGCCTTTGGGTGCATCATGCACGGTATTTTCGAGGAGCGTGCGAGCAGCGTCGCGCAGGGCGGGATCTCCGTCGATGCTGAAACTTCGCGCAAACGCGAGCGCGACCTCGCCGTCGTAGTAGGGAAGCTTCGACGGGATCACCGCGCGGGCGTCGCGATCGTACTGGTGGGCGACGGTGCCGTTCGGAAGGCGCTGGGCGAGCAGAAACTTCAGAAGTTGCTTCCGAAGTTCCGGGTCGGCCCCTGGAAGCTTCCGAAGTTCAAACTCGGCGAGCGCGATCACCGCGAGGGCCGTCGCGCCGACGCCGACAACGTTCTCCTCCTCGGCGGCGATGCATTTCGTGGGACCGCAGTCGCGCACCGCGCTCAGCGCCATGCCGCGAAGCGCGTTCTGGGCGGCGAAGGTCGTTCCGATGTTTTTGGTGACCCCTGCCGCTTGGGCGAGGAAAAATACAGTGCCAGCGTGGCGTGCCCAGAGGTAGCCGGGCTTCGGGAGGGCTGTTGTACCCTGCACCAAATAGTCGAAGCGGCCGTCGATATGGAGGTGGCGTTCCAGGTAGCCAGCGGCCCGTGCGACGGCCTCGCGGACCATGCGCGCCTCCGGTCGGAGCGCCTCTCTTTTCGGAGGATTTCGTGCAAATGCAGCCAGGAGATCGGAGAAACCGCCGGTTGCCGGGAATCGTGGATGGGGCGGCGTTTCGAAACGCACCCGCTGGACGTCGGCTTCGTCGCGAATGGTCGCTGCCGACTCGCCCAGCGCGCTCGAGAGGCGCGCGAGCACGAGCGCTTCGTCGATGCCAGCTTCAGCGCCGGGCCCCAGCGCAGAAAACGGCGTTTTTCCACGATCATAGGCCTGCATCGCGAGGAGTTCACCGGGGGTGATCCATGCCTCTTTTCCGCGCAGGCGGAGACGAAATCCATCTCGCCCGGGGACGACGAGGAAGAGCGGCAGCGCAGGGATCGTTGTCGCGCTCGAAAAAGCATGGGGGGCGGCCGAGAGGGCCGTTTCCACGCTGCAAAAGCGCTCACCGCCGCAAAATGCCACCGCATCGCCGCGCTGAACGAACGCTTGCCGCCCCTTCGGGGCGGGGCCGTCTCCGTTTCCGAGGCGGCGGTCCCATTTCGTCGCGATGTGGAGGGCGTCGTTGCCGCTGGCATCGAGGGGAACGTGCTTCGGTGACGCGCGGTGGGCCGCCGCGAAAAAGCAGGCGACGAGGGCGCCAAGCGCTGCGGCAAGCGTGCGCCTTTTCACGAGAGCCGACGGGAAATCGCACGCCCCCAAAGCCATGGAAACACAAGAAGAAGCGGAATCAACGCCCCGAGAAGTACCGCCCCGAGTGCCGCCCCCGCCTTCCCGAAGGCGCCGTACGCGCCGTAGAGCGCCCCCATCGCGCTGACGAGAAGGAGCGAGACGGCGGTCCCAAGCGCAAAGAGGACACCGGCGACGATACGTGCAACCTGCAACGGACGCGTAGTGCCTCGAACGATGCAAGATACACCGACTGCCCCGGCGGCAGCGACCGCCAAAAGCGGGCCATCGATCCAGAGGCTGTGCATCGCAACCCACGAAAATTGCGCGGTAAGCGCGAGCGCGAGGATCAGAGCCGGGTAGGCGGCGAGCGCAGCGCGCTCGGTCGTGGGGAGTGCCTCAGAACTGGCCATAAATGAACGGTTCCGATTTGGCGGTGCCGGCAAAGTGGAGGGCGTAGGCGGCGGCGGCGAGGGCGATCCCCTGGACGACCGCGGGACTCTCGCGGAAGGCGATCTTTAGGCGCTCGACGAAGCGGAGCGGGAAGAAATGCATCCCAAGGCCGAGGGCGACGATCCCAAAGATGCGGAGAGTGAGGTGCTCGGTCCCCGGAACAAACGCAACAACCCGCGTGAGTACGAGCCAGGCGTGCTGGAAGGGGGCATCTTTGTACTCGCCGGCACGGAAGAAGATCCACGCGAAGCAGACGTAGGCGAACGTCAATCCCGTGGTGAGTGCACGCATTCCGCGGGCCGCCGGCGTTGCCGCCGCGTCGCCAGTTTTTGGAGGAAATTTCCTCTGGAAAGCCCGCGTACCACCGAGGGCCAGGCCGTGGAGAAAGCCCCAGATCACGTAGTTCCAGTTGGCGCCGTGCCAGAGGCCACCAAGGAGCATCGTGATCATCAAGTTGCGATAGGTCGCCCAGGAGCTGCCGCGCGACCCGCCGAGGGGAATGTAAAGGTAATCGCGGAGCCAGCTCGAAAGAGAAATGTGCCAGCGGTGCCAGAACTCTTGGAGGTTCTCGGCCAGGTACGGGCGATTGAAGTTCGGATTGAGCCGGTAGCCGAAGAGCTGGGCGCTCCCCAGGGCGACATCTGTGTAGCCGGAAAAGTCGGCATAGATTTGGAGCGCGTACGCCACGACGGCGACCAAGGTCTCAAAGGACGTGTAGCGCTCCGGGTTGTCGAAGACCCGGTCGACCAAATTCTGTTTGAGGTAGTCGCCAACGAGGACTTTCTTCGTGAGCCCTTTGACGATCAAGAACATGCCGTCGGCGCGCAGGCCGGCATCGAGATTCGGATCGGCCTGAAGCTGAGGGAGCATCCAGTGGGGGCGCACGATGGGCCCGGCCACGAGATGGGGGAAGAAGGCCACAAACAACAAGTAATCGAGGTAGTTTTTGGCCGGCTCGATCTCCTTCCGATAGACGTCGATCGTGTAGCTCATCGTCTCGAACGTGAAGAACGAGATGCCGAACGGGAGCACGAGGCGCAGGTGATGCGCCTTGACGGCTACGCCACCGAGCGCGGCGACACCGACGAAGGAGTCTACGAAGAAGTCGTAGTATTTAAAGATCGCGAGAACGCCGAGATAATAAACGACGGAAACGAGGAGCAGCGCCTTCCGTTTCCGCGGGTCTTCCGTCTTCGCGAGGACCCGCCCAATGGCGAAATCGAGGGACGAACCGATGAAGATGATCCCCAGGCAAAGGAAGCTCCAACCGACGGCGCCGAGCGGTACCTGCTGGTGGGTGGCCGTGTCGTAGGTGCCGAAGAAATAGAAGAAGTAGCTCGCCGCAAGCAGGAACAGCGAACGGGCCCCCTTGTGGGCGCGGAGCGACCAAAAGCCGGCGTAAGCGACGGCCAGGAAGAGGGCGTAGACGGCGCTGTTGAACAGCATGGGCGCGCGAGCGGTACACGAAATTAGGGGCGCGGGCTACCGCCCAATCGGTGGACCGCCCGACGCCCCGCAAGCATCACTATACGCTGTTATTTCCAGTACATGCAGCGCGTCGTCCCCTTGCCGTACTTGTCGCCGGGGTCGAGACCGTAGGCCATCCCGTGGTTCGCGTAGCCGCTGTAGGCGTGCCCTTCCCAGGAGTTACCGGCCCAGCCGCTGAAGACGCCGTTGCCAGCCGCCCCCCACTCGAGGTGGTTGCCGCCCATATCCATCCAGGAATCGGTCGCATTGCCCATGAGGCCAGCCCGCGAGACGCTGGCGACGTCGCCGGAGAAGCGCCCTGGCGCAGCAATCGCGAAAGACTGGTCGGTCTGGGTGGTGTCGCCCGGGAACGGGAACGCGTAGCGGAACGGAGGATTTGTAGCGAAGCTCGTGCCGCTCGGGTTGTAATTGGTGATTTTTGCAGCGTTATCGTAGCCGGAGGGGGCAGCGCCCCAGGGCCATACCTGGTTGCCCCACGCGGCGTTCCAGGCGGGGGTCGACATCATTTCCCCGCCGTCCCAGGCGCAGAACGCGGCAAACATGACCGGCGTCATGCAGTTCATCGCCTTCACGTCGAGCTGCTCGCGCGTGAGAATGCGCGGCGCCTCGCCGAGCTGACCGACCTGGACCGGGTCGGGCCAGTAGTAGTTCGGGTGGCCGTAACCGCGCGCCTCCTTCGTGCCGAGGTAGCAGCCGGAGGAGCCGGCGATGCGCGCTGTCGCGTAGAGCTCGGGGCCGAGGTTCGGATAAAGTCCGAAGTTTTTGGCGTTTCCGCCGTAGGTGAAGTTGGCGGGATTCCAGTAGTCGCTCGGGAGCATGTCGAGCTGGGCGGCGCTGAGCTGGGCGACCGGGTGCGCAACGACCCAGGCACGGATATCCGGCTTGCCGTTGTTCTCCGCCGTGATCGCATTGACCCAGCTCCGAATACGCCCGGCGGTAATCTCGTATTTGTTGAGGTAGGCCTGCTGGTTCTGGCCATTGACGACGCGGGTAATTCCGGGGACCGAATAGCTCTTGCAGCAATCTTCGTGGGAGGTGTTCGGCTCGCCAACCTCCCCGGTGCCGCAGGTGCGACCGCCATAGTAGCCGCGGCAGCTCGGCCGGTCGGCACAGAGGCGCTTTCCGTCAAGTCCTGCCTCGCCGCACGTCGCCGAGGCGCAGTCGGCGTCGGCGACGCAGAGCTTCGCCGTCACGCATTTCGGGGCGTTTGCGCCGCCGCAGTCGACGTCGGTCTCGTCGCGGTTCTTCACACCGTCCGCCGCAGTCCCGGTCACGCACTTGAGGGCGGTGCACACGAGGTCCGTGCAGTCCACAGCCTTTTCGCAGGTCTTCCCCGCACCGCAGCTCTTGCCCGACTGACCGCCGCAATCAATATCGGTTTCCGACCCATTCTTTACGCCATCGTTGTTCGTCGCTTCGCCGCAGCGATTCTGCAAACAAACGCCGCTCGTACAGTCACTTCCGGCGCCGCAGCCACCGCCAGCGCCGCAAAGGGGGGCCCCGTTTCCGCCACCGCAGTCAACGCCGGTCTCGGTCCCGTTTTTCACGCCGTCGTTCAGCGAGGGGGCGGTACACAAGAAGTTGGGATCGCACAGGAAACTGGCGCAATCGGCGCCGCTCGAGCAGATCTTCCCCGCGGCGCAGGTGGGGGCCGAGAAGCCACCACAGTCGACGTCGCTCTCATCGCCGTTTCGGATGCCGTCGGTCGCCTTCGGCGGGAGGCAGGTGCCGGCCTCGCAAACCTTCGCCTTGCAGTCGGTGGCTACTGCGCAGTGGCGCCCCGTCGTGCATCGCGCGGCGATCGCGCCGCCGCAGTCGATGTCGGTCTCATCGCCGTTCTTGGCGCCGTCACTCGCCGACGGGGAGCGACACGCTCCCGAGATGCACGAGGCCGATGCGCAGTCGGCGCCGCCCGCGCAAGCCTGGCCAACCACACACGTTTTTCCACTCGTTCCGCCACAGTCGACGTCGGTCTCGTCGCCGTCGCGGCGCCCGTTCTCGTTCGCCGGGACCGGGGGTCCGGCATCCGGGGCGGCGTCCTCCAACGCAAGCGCGTCGGCAATTGATGCATCTTGCACACTTCCGGCCGGCGTCGCTGGGGTGGAGCAGGCATGCAGAACGGAGAACGTGGCGAGAGCCCCTGTGAGAGCGAAGAGCGGTCGGCGCATCCCCTCAGTATGCGCGCAGCGGAACCGGGCGGGGATCAGAAATCGCGCGCTCGGATCAAACGGCGCGTTCGGCAGCGGATCGAACGCAGAGCCCTGTGCTAGCGGACGTCGATTCCCATGGCGCGCGCCGATGCCCCTCCGCCCCCCCCACCGCTCGCGATTTCTGCGGCCGCCGCACGGGGGAACCACCCGCTCCTCGGGAAGACGCCGCTCGCCGTCTTTTCGGCGCTCGCGCTGCTCGCGATCCCGTACGCATCGCCAAAGCTCGAGAAATTCCAGGTCGCTCGCATCCCGGGGACGGAAGATGAGGTAGAGCAGGAGCCGGTCGAAGCGAACGCGCTTGCGGCGATCCCTGCCCCTTCCTCCACCGGCGAGATCACGCTGAAGGCGAGCGAAAATACCGGGACGATCACAAACGCGCTCCCGACCGACGGCAAAGAGGTCGAGGTCGATCCGGAATTACTGGCAAAGACACGTGGCTCTATTGCCATTGAAAATCCGACGTCGATGGACGCCTTCTATGCGCGTCTCGCAAAGACTGTCGGCAAAGAGCAGGGGGCGGTTACGCGCGTCCTCCACTACGGGGATTCGGTCATTACGAGCGATTTCATCTCGGGCACGATGCGGCGCAAGCTCCAGAAGGACTTCGGCGACGCTGGCCACGGCTTCATTCTGATCGCAAATCCCTGGGAGTGGTACTTCCACAACGACGTCGATCACGGGGCGAGCAGCGGTTGGACGTCGAGCCGAATTACCGGGCCCTTCGCCGGCGATGGCCTCTACGGCCTTGGAGGAGTCGTATTTAAGGGGGCCGGAGCCAACGCCTTCTTTGCGACGACTACCAAAGGGGACTACGGGCGAAAAGTAAGTAAATTCGAGCTTTTTTACCTAGAACATCCCCAAGGGGGAGACGTCGAGCTCTCCGTGGAGTCGGCGACCAAGATTCCTGGCTCAAAACCGGAAGTTGTTCGCTTTTCGACGAAGGGGCCCGCGAAAGTCTCCCGAAAGAAGAGCGTCTCCGTCACGACGCCGATCGAAAATGGGGCGAAGCTCAGCGTCCGCGCCTTTGGGAATGGCGAGGACCGCCTTTACGGCGTCGTACTTGAAGGGGATGGTCCGGGAGTGACCTACGACGCCCTCGGTGCGAACGGCGCGCGCGTCCGTTTGCTCAAGGGGATCGACGCCGATCATTGGAAAGAACAAATGGCGCTTCGCGACCCGGCTCTCGTGGTTTTCCAGTATGGAACCAACGAGAGCGAGGAGGGCTCTGTCGCCAAAGATTATGAGGAAATACTCGGCGAGGTCCTCGATCGCGCGCGTGCTGCCGCGCCCAATGCGGCGTGTCTCGTCGCCGCCCCCCTCGATCGCGCAGAAAAAGGGGGGACCGACGGCCTACGCACGAAGAAGGTCATTCCGAAGCTCGTCGACGCCCAGGCACGGGTCGCCAAGGCGCACGGATGCGCCTTCTGGAACACCTTCCAGGCGATGGGCGGCGAAGGGAGCATGGCGAAGTGGGTCCGTGCGCGCCCGGCGCTCGGCTCGGGCGACTTCACCCACCCGACGCCGGCCGGCGCCGAAGTTATCGGCGACCTCCTCCACAAGAGCCTGCTCGCCGGTTACGAAGCCTGGCAGGCGAAACATCCGACGGCCCCAAAGCTCCCCGCCGCGCTCACCCCCCAAGAGCCGCCCCACTAGGCGGTGAGGAACCGGCGCACTGCGTGCAATTTGTGCGCGACGCGCGACACCCCCCAAGATCGACGCGAAGTGCGGAAAGGGTTGCAACCGGGTAGGTGGTGCGTCGTAGTTTGCGACTGTGGAGAACAGTGGCTACACCAAGGCGCACCGCGCCTACGAGTTGTCGGTAATCGCGGTTGCGGTCGGCCTTGCGGGCGTCTTTGCGTACCGGGCGAGTCACGCGGCGTGGGGGTCCCTCTCTGCGAGCGGTCTCGTCGTCGTCGCGCTCGGCCTGCCGGGGGGTGCCCTCGCCGCCGACGTCGTATCCGGCTTTATTCATTGGCTTTTTGACACATTCGGCTCCGAGGATACGCCCGTGCTCGGCGGCCTCGCGATCCGGACGTTCCGCGAGCATCACCGCCTTCCGAAGAAGATGCTCGAGCACGACTTCATCGAGACGAACGGCCACAACATCGGGCTTACGATTCCGCTGTGGCTCGGCGGGATCTGGTGCCTCGCCGGCGAAGGCCTTCGACTCGCAGCGGGCCCCTTTTTCGTCGCGTGGGCGATCCTCATCGCGATCACGAGTCAAATCCACAAGTGGGCCCACATGGACGTGGCACCGCCGTTTGTTCAAACGTTGCAACGCTGGGGAATCATTCTTTCCCCGGCGAACCACGCAAGGCACCACGTCGCGCCATACACGAGCCACTACTGCATCACGACCGGCTGGGCGAACCTGCTCTGGTACGGCTCCGAGCGCTCCCGCCCGGTGCCCGTAGAGAGCGGTTCCACGTCGGAGGACGCTGCCTCTCGCCCTGCCGAATAACCGGTTTTCTGGAAAGAAAAGAGACCGAAGTCCACCAAGTGACTTCGGTCTTTCTCGTTTGTCGCTTGCCGGTGTCTAGCGCGGAAGTGCGGCGGGAGTCGGCAGCGCCTCGCGTGCCTTCCAGCGATCGTAGGCGGCAAGGAGGTCGTCGCCGTACTTCTCGCCGAGGACGCGGTACCCCTCAAACGTGTAATGCACATGGTCTTCCCGACCGAGCGGCTTCTCGGCCGCGGCCCAGGCGGCCATCGTCCCTGGCCCGCCGATGGCGCCGAGCGCGTCCCAAAACCCGCACCCGGCCGCCTTTGCAAGTGCCCGTTCTGCTTCAATGATTTCGATGACCCGGGGAGCAGTCTCCCAGACTTTCACAAGCTCCCCGTTGATCACGCGCTCGACGAGAACGGCGCGGTCGGGGGGGCCGTGGAGGAGGCAGGCCGCCTCGGGGACGGCGCGACGGATCTTGCCGAGGGCGTTGGCGAGGGCGAGCATGTGCTTTTCAACCGGCTGCTCGTCGGCCGATTCGTTCGTTCCGTAGCTCAGCACGAGGAGCGCCGGGCGCCGTCGGGCGAGCGCATCGGCGAAGACTGCCTCGTCCCAACGGTCGACGATCTGGGCGCGCGCGCCATTGATCCCGAGCGCTTCGACGGAGACGCCGACCGCGTCGCGATCGAGTTCGAGGCCGAGGAGTCGCACCGGTCCGTCACCGAGGAGGCGAGCCTCGACGGAGTGGGCCCCTTCGACAACCGTCGACGCTGTGTATCCTACACGCGTATTGTCGGAAGCGGTGCGCACGTGCACCTGTTTGACGCCGTCAATATAAACGTCAAAACTTCCACCTTTCGGCTGTTCCAAGTAGCCGACGGCAAAGCGCGAAGTCGGCGCGTCGACGCGGGTTCCTGCGAGAGCCCCCTTCTTCTTCCCCTCGAGAGAGATACCGAGGAGGCCGTAGCGCCCATCCCCCGTAAATACGCCATGATCGAGGTGACCGCGCTCGGGGTCGAGGTGGACGTTGGGCTGCGGGGCGATCCCCTCTTGGAGGTAGCCCTTGAAGGGCTGCCCGAGGGCGACAAACCCGCGCCCACCGTCGCCAAAACGGGCACTGAGTTTGCGACGGAGATGGACCGTTTCTGTGTCTGAAGCGGTGTGTGAATCGCCAAACTGAAGGATGCGAACGTCGTCGGTCGCCGTGGCCGTGGCCGTGGCAGCGGGCACACCGCGCTGCGGGTCGAGGCTGCGAAGGCGCCGAAAGAACGGCGCGAGGTTCTCGGCGAATTCCATGCCGGTCGGCGGCGGCAGTGGCGGGATCGCCGAAGCGCTCGCGAGGGGCGACGAGTGGACGAGATGGGGGGTAAGCACATCGGCGACCGGCCCCTGGGCGGGGCGAGCCCCCGCTCCGCACGCCGAAGCAGCCGCCACCGCACCGCCGGCACCGAGCGCGAACGCCAGCAGGTGAAATTTGCTCGACCAAGGCGAGCGGACGGGGGGCGGGGCCGAATCCACGACGGCCCAACCTTAGTCGAAGCGCGCTCCAAATGCCCACAAACCGGGCAAATCGTCGTACTCATCGGCCGTGGAAGCGCGCAGAGGACCAGCCAACGGCGGCGAAGTGCCGTCGCCTCGCGCCGGCATATTTGCATTTTACACACTGTTCTTCGCGCTTCAGCTCGCCCTCGTGGCGACTGTCGGCCTGCGTGGCGACGAGACCTTTGCCTTTCGCATGTTTTCCGAAGCATCGACGATCGAGCCGCGCGTCGCCATTGTGCACACTGCACCGAACGGAACGACCTTCGAAGTCCCCCTCCACGGGGACGAGTTCGCCGCGCTCGTCGGCCGGCGGGAGTTCGACCGCCTCGGCCTCCGACGGGTCGCCAGCTACGGCGCGGAAGTGCAGCGATTTCGATGGCGTGCGGCCGCTGGTTACCTCGCGCGCCATTGGGGCGCGAGAGACGGCGGGCCCACTTCCGCAGAGGTGCGTTCGGCACAGGCGGTTGTCGTTCGCCTCGCAACCTCGCGCAACGGCCGCGCCGACGTCGTGACCGAAGACCGCTTTCCGATCGGTCCCGCGGAATGAGCGCGCCCCCCTTCTGGACGCGGCTTTCCCGCGTTGTGATCCTGCGCGCGGCACTCGCACTTCTGTTCGGCTACCAGGTGCTCCGCGCCGCCCCCCAAGTCGACGTAGCGACGCGCTTCCACATTCCGGTGCTCCCCGAGGCGCTCGTGGCTACGCCGCCGATCGCGGTCGCGCTGCTTGTACTTCGTGGCCTCCTCGCCGTGGCGATGTTCTCCGGGGTGCGCGCCGTCGAAACCACCGCACTTTCCTCATTTTTTTTGCTTCACCAGCTTCTGAGCGATCGGCTCGACTACCACAACAACCGCTACGCCCTCGCCCTCTACGGCATCGCAGCGCTGCCGGCCCTTTGGGTGCATTCTACATCGACAAGGCAAGAGACGGCGGGCCCACAAAGACAGGATCCGACCGAAGTGCTCCTGCCGGTTCGCCTGCAATGTGCACTTATTTACCTCGCGTCGGGCGGCTCCAAGCTCGTCGATGGGGACTGGCGCGGCGGGCTCGTCCTTGCTCAGCGCATCGGAACTTTCGGCGGCGAAGCGGTGCGGCGGGGCGTCCCCCGGGGGCTCATCGCGTTCTTGGGCGAGCCTTCGGTGGCGTCCCTCCTCGCAAAAGGGGCGATCGGCATCGAGCTCTCTCTCGCCCTCTTGGTGTTTGTCCCTTTTGACGGAAAGCAGCTCTGGCGCCGCGTACGGACCTCCGCTCTCCTCGTCGGCGTGCTCTTTCACCTCACCATCGAAGCGACGGCAAAAGTGGAAGGCTTCTCGCTCTTGACGCTCGCCGCCTACCTGGCCTTCCTGCCGGCCCATCGCGACACTTCCCAGCAAAAAAGCCCTTGAAGAAATAAAAGTACATATTACTCTTTCTCGTCAAGGAACTCGGGAAGACCGTTCTCCCCCAAACACGCTTATGACCAGCCACCTCGACGCCTACCAGCTCACGACCCTCTGCACCCACGACGATGAGGGGCGTCGGGACCACGCCGTTCAAATGGCATTTTTCTTTCGAAGAATGCCGGCTCACCGGAATTACGTCGTCGTCGCCGGCCTCGCGCGGATCCTCGCCCACGCCGCCACCCTCGGCTTTTCTGCGGACGAAATCGAAGCGCTCGACGCCCACCCGCTCCTCGGCCCGGCGCTCGCGGCCCGGCCCGCCCTCCGCAAGGCGCTGATCGACCTTCGCGGCTTCCGCGGGCGCATTCTCGCCATGCGCGAAGGGGACCTCGCCTTCGCCGGCCCCGCCCTTGACGACCGCGGTCAGCCGGTCCGCCTCGGCGAGCGACCGCTCACCGTCTACACGCCGCTGCTCCGCGTCGAAACCGACCTCCTCCGCGCCAAGCTCATCGAGACGCCGTGGCTCGGTTTCCTCAATCATCTCTCGATGGTAGCGACGAAGGCGACGCGGATCGTCGAGGCGGCGCAGGGGAAGCCGGTCTTCGAGTTTGGGCAGCGACGGACCCACCCAGACGCGGCGACCGATGCGAGCTACGCCGCGTGGATCGGCGGCGTAGCCGGGACGAGCAACATGGATGCGTGGTGCAAGTATCGGATCCCGGCGACGGGGACGATGGACCATTTCGCCGTCCAAGCCTCGGAGCGGGCCGGCATCTCCAAGGGGGCAACAGAAACCGAATTTTTTCGCGCCTTCTTTCGCACGTTCCCCGGCGCCGCGAGTTTCCTCGTCGACACCTACAACTGGGAAGAGGGGATCAAACACGCAGTTGCAGCGAGCGAAGGGAAGCTGACCGGAATTCGTCTCGACTCGAACGTGTCGATTCCGACGTTAGAAAAAGCGCGCGCCCTGCTCCGTGAACTGGGCGCTCCCGACGCGAAGATCGTCGTTTCGGACGGCCTCGACGAGGGGGACGTCACCGCGCTCGCCCCCTACGCGGACGCCTTCGGGATCGGCGAACGGATCACCTGCTCGCCGGACGCCCCCGTCGGGATCGGCGCCGTCGCGAAGCTGACCGTCAACGGCTACGGCGTTTCGACCATGAAGATCGCCGGCACGAGCGGAAAAGCGACGCTCCCCGGCGCACTTATCGCCACCCGGTACCCCGATCACGATCGCCTCTCCCTCGACGGCGAATCGATCCCTGACGGCGGGCGCCCCCTCCTGGAGGAGGTCTGGCGGGGCGACCGACCGACTGCCCTCGCCGATCGCTCGGTGCATGATGCACGCGAATTCCGCGCGTGCGCGCTCGCGGAGCTTCCCGACCTCGTTCGACGCACCTTCCCCTTGGAAGCGAGCGTCGGCTCCTTACGTCCCCTCGTCGCCTCCGACGGCCTCGTGGCCGCCGTGCGCGCCCACCTCGGAGCATCGTCATGAGACTCGTCCGCATCGCCCTCGCCAACGTGAACACCACCGTCGGCGCCGTCGTCAGCAACCGCGCCCTCGGCGTCGCCGCCGCCCATGCGGCTGCGGCCGACGGAGCGACGTTCCTCGTCCTCCCCGAACAGCTCCTCGCCGGCTACTCGCCGGAGGACCTCGTTCATTGGCGAAGCTTCGTCGCCGCTCAATGGAAGGAACTGGAGATTTTTGCGCGGGAGACGGCGGCACTCCAAGTCGTCTGTGCGCTCGGCCTGACCGTCGGCTTCGAAGGGGCCGTGTACAATGCAGCCGCCGTCGTCTGGCAAGGAAAAATCCTCGGGGTTGTGCCGAAAGAGAAGCTCCCGACGTACAACGTCTTCTACGAAGCGCGCACGCTCGCCCGCGGCGTCCCGGGGATGTTTGAGCAGCTTGAAATGGGAAATGAATCGGTCCCATTTGGCGATTTGATTTTTCGCCTTCCGTTCGCCACCTTCGCCGTCGAAGTGTGCGAAGACGTCTGGTCGCCGGACGGCCCGATGCGGCGCCGCGCCTATGCAGGGGCCGAGCTCATCTTGAACCTCTCCGCCTCGCCGTTCCGCCTCGGCATCGACGGCACCCGCCGAGAAATGCTCGCCACCCGCGCCGCCGACAACCAATGCGTCGTCGCCTACGTGAACCTCCTCGGCGCCAACGACGGGCTCATCTTCGACGGCGGCGGCTTCATCACCCAGAACGGCCGCCTCGTCCACGAAGCGCCTCGCTTTGTTGCCGGCGTGACGGCGGCGACCGTCGACCTCGATCGGACGACGCGGCTACGCACGGAAAACACCACGTGGCGCTCCGACCGGGAAGACTTCGTCGGCGCGGGTACGCCACTTCCGGTGCGTATCGACGTCGCGTCCGAGGCGTCGGACGGGCGTGCCAGATTGGTGTATCCCACACCCAAACATCGAAGCTTTTTCCTCCCGGCGCCGACCGCTCCGGCCCGCCCCGGAAGGGATGCCGGAGCGGTCCATTTCTGCGAGGACCTCCTCGACGCGCTCGCGCTAGGACTCGGCGATTATTACGAAAAAGCAGGGGCGTTCAAAACGATCGGCGTCGCCCTCTCTGGCGGTCGCGACAGCGTGCTCGTGCTCCTGCTCGCCCGCCGCTGGATTGATCGGCGCTATGCCGCGCTCCCCGTCGAAGAGCGTCGCGCGAAGGCGCGGGAAATCCTCCGCGCCTTCTTCATGCCGAGCCCCTACTCGAGCGCGGAAACGGCTGCTGCTGCTGCTGCTGCCGCCGCCGAGTGCGACGCCCCCTACCTGGTGATTCCGATCGACGAAGCCTTCGAGAAGGAGCTCGTCGTCGTCGCCGGGATGCTCCAACCGGGGGAGACCGTCTCCGGAATGACCAAGCAGAACATTCAGGCAAGGCTCCGTGCGGAGCGCATGTGGAATTGGTCGAACTCGACGGCGGGACTCTTCCTTCAAACGAGCAACATGAGCGAGAAGGCGGTCGGCTATACGACGATCGGCGGCGACATGGAGGGGGCTCTCTCGGTGATCGCGAACGTCCCGAAGACGGTCGTGAACTACCTCCTCGACTATTTGCTCGAGACGACTGGGAGCGAGGCGATCCGACTTACCCTGGAAAAACCGGCGTCTGCGGAGCTCGCCCCCGACCAGGAAGACGAGAGGGACCTCATGCCCTTCCCGGTCCTCGACGCCTGCTTCGCCCTTTATGCGGGCGAAAAGATGGATCCGTCGGAGGTCTTTGAGGTGCTGGTGACGATGTTCCCCGAGTACGAAAAAGAGGTCCTCCGCGGGTGGACGAAGCGTTTTGCACGATTGTTTTCCCAGAGCATCTACAAATGGGTGCAGACGGCACTCTGCCTCCACGTCGGCAACTTGGACCTCGATCGCGAGCGCGCCCTCCAGCTCCCGGTCATCCAGAAGCTCGAGTGGCAGTAGCCGCCGTCCGTACGAGAGCCCGAAAGACGTTCGCGTGGGCGGCGACGGTCTGGGTGAGATCCCGGCCGTAGCCGCCGCCGAGGGTGACGACGACGGGGACGCCCATCCCGCGAACCGCTGCAAATACGCGAGCATCGCGCCGGGCGAGCCCATCGAGCGAGAGTGCCATGCGACCGAGAGAATCGCCGACGAGGGCATCGACGCCGGCCTGGTAGAGGACGAGTTCGGGGGCAAAGCGGACGACCGCGTCGAGGCCACGATCGAGGGCTTCTAGGTAGGCGCCGTCGGCGCAGCCGTCCGGAAGGGCTAGGTCGAGGCTGCTCTGCTCTTTGACGAAGGGGTAATTCCGTGCACCATGCAAGGAAAGCGTAAACACCCCAGGATCTTGGGCAAAAATCGCGGCGGTTCCGTTCCCTTGATGGACGTCGAGGTCGACGACAGCGACCTTCCCGATCCCAAAGTCACGGCGCGCGACGGCGATGGCGACGGCGAGATCGTTGAACACGCAGAACCCCTCGCCGCGGTCGCGAAAGCCGTGGTGGGTGCCCCCGGCGAGGTGCCCCGCCGCCCCGAAGCTGAGCGCCCACGTTAGCGCGGCGAGCGTCCCACCGACGGAGCGGGTCGCCCGGAGGACGAGCGACCGGGACCAG